>JAHEAK010000308.1 GCA_024642805.1 Kofleriaceae bacterium
ATATGCTCGGCATCTACTGCTACCTGAACAACATCACCTTCGTCGACCCTACCTAAGGGTTTCTCCGATAGTGGAATGAGGAAGGAAGCCTTCGGGCTTCCTTCTTTTTTTGTCTGCGCTGCTAGACGCGAGAGCGCCGCAAACGCCCGTCGACGGCAGCGACCAGGGCTTCTGCCAGGGCCCGCTGGTGCTCGAGGAGCGTCCCACCAGCGCTCAGGATGCCGGCATCGAGAGCTCGTCGGTCCTGGCAATCGGCCTCGTCGCGTACCTTGCCAACGTGGCGCGTGCACAGGGATCGAAAGGCCCTGCGCACCGAGGCCGGCTCGGCGAGCTTGCGAGGATCGATGACCGGTAGATGCGCGGCGTCGCCCACAGACCACTCCAGAGCCCCCTGGCCCATCGATGCTCTGCCAAGCGACTCGAGCGCGAGCGCAGTCGGGGTCGCGTTGAGCACGGCCGCCAAGAGCTCCGCATCGACGCCAGGGCGCGGATGCAGGCAATACACCCGCTGGTCGGCGACGATGGGCACTCGGCAGAAAGGCTGCACGAAGCGCTCGGAGTAGGCCTTGCTCAGGAAGACCTGGGCGGGCCGCACCGAGAGAGACCACCAGGGATTGCGTGCGGCCAGGCTTGCTCGGCGCTCCGCATCGGCAAAGCCATGCAAGTACGCGGCGATCGCAGGGTGGTCCTCGAGCTTGAGCATGGGCGGAAGCACCAAAGCGAAGAACTCACAGGCATCATCGATGACTTCGATGCGGCCGTGCCCACCCTTGCCGGGGGCTCGCAAGAGTGGCAGCAAAAAGGCTGCAGCGATGTTCAGCGCGCTTGCCTTGCTGCGCTCGATGTAGAAGATGTCGTTGGCGCCGGAGGTGAGGCCGCGCCGTATCTCGCAGAGCTCGCCGAGCGGCACGAGTGTGGAACCCGCCGCCTTGGCAAACGCAAACCACTCCGAAGGCGCACGCAGCGCGGCCGCCCAGGCTTCGGGCGTCTCGCGCGCGGCGGGGCGCAGCTCGGCAAGCTCTTCGATGGCGGCCCCGCCCCGCAGCCTTTCAGCGGCGAGTGAAGTCGGCACTCGCAAACGGGCAAAGCTCGGCGGTATGCGCGGCTCTCCATGCCGTACCAGCAAGGCCACCACGGTGTGCACAGCGGCTTCCTGAAACCAGCGTTCCTCCGGGGCGTCGACCACCAGCTCGAGGGAGGCAACCTCCTTCAAGAGGCGCCAAAAACGCACTCCGTAGCCCGTGTCAAAGAAAGCCGAGGACAGCACGAAGGCAGCGCGGCCCCCTGGTGCCAACTGGTGCATGCACTTGAGCAAAAAAGGCGCAGCCATGTCACCTTGCGCCACCAGCTTCTCCAGTTCGGCAGGAGGCAGTGATGGCCAATCGCCGACCAGGGTCTCGAGCATCTTGCCCTTGTGATGGGCAGGCACGCGCTCCTGACGCACGTAGGGCGGATTGCCGACCATAGTGTGGAGATCCTCGAGCTGTAGCGCCTGTGCATCGAAGAAATCGCCGTGCACAAGATCAGCCTTGGGCACACGCGTACGTGCCGACGCCAGCGCCACCTCATCGACGTCCACACCACAGACAGTGCTTGCCAGTCCTAGTTGCAGAGCGCGCTGCAAGAAGACGCCGTCACCGCAGCTCGGATCTACGATGCGCCCTGGCTGAGTCTGCCCACGGGTTGCTAGTAGCAGGGCTAGATCCGCGACGGGCTCGGGCGTGAACCACTGACCGAGCTGATGGCGAGTCGGCTGCGCAGATTCACGGGCCATGCTCTGCGAGGATCTCATCAAGAGCGCTGGCGTCAATGTTTCCGCCAGAGATGACCACGACGGTCGCTCCCTTGCTGGCCGGCACGATCGCAGCTTCGCGCAGGGCGGCAACCGGCACCGCTGCGGAGGTCTCCGCGACCACACCGCAGTGGCGATAGAGAAAGGCGACGGCGCGCAAGATCGATGTTTCGCTCACGCAGCCTATCGACAAGCCATGGCGTGCAACGATGGCATAGGTTCGCTCGCAGACGGCGCCTTCGCAGCCTTCGGCCACCGTGCTTTCACGCTGGTACTCACAGAGCGCGCGACCGAGGGCTAGCGAGTCGTGCATCGCGCAGTTGTTGGCTGGCTGCGCGCCCACCACTTCGATGCCGCGTGGCGAGAGCTCGTTGGCCATTCCCGCGATGAGTCCACCGCCGCCGACCGGAACCAGCACTTTGGCTACTTCTGGACATTGCTCCAGGATCTCTGCGCCGAGCGAGCCACCGTTGCCTGCCAACACCTCATCGTCATCGAAGGCGGATACGAAGAGCTGATCGTGGGCGGCCGCAAAGGCGCGCGCCAGGGCTTCCGAGGCGTCGTAGTCCTTGCCTTCCACTCGAAGCTGCGCGCCCAAGGAGGTCATGCGCTCGACCTTGTTCGCCGGTGTTCGGATGGGCACGAACACCGTGGCGCGTGTTCCCGCGAGGCCAGCCGCTCGCGCCAGTCCCGCGCCGTGATTGCCAGCCGAGGCGGTGACCACGCCGCGAGCGCGTTGCTCGGCAGAGAGGGCCGCGATCGCGCGCATGGCGCCGCGCAATTTGAAGCTTCCCGTGAGCTGCAGACACTCGAGCTTGAGATAGATCGAGCCGCCGCCAAGCTCACGCTCGAGCGCTGGACAGGCGATGAGAGGCGTTTGCCGCACCCGCATGGGGTTGCGCGCGCCTTGGGTCAAACTCAGGCCTGCTCCACGCTGGCGGCGATGTCGTAGTCCGAACCGTCAGTGACCAGCGCGTTGACCAGGGCTCCGATAGGTGCCTCGCAGTTGCTCAGATAGACGCTGCCATCGATCTCAGGGGCCTGCCCGTACCAGCGCCCCTGCATGAGGTACTCGCTCTCGTCGGACTCGCCTTCGACCAGGACCTCGATGGTCTTGCCGACCTTGGCTTGATTCTTTTCGAGCGAAATCTGTCGCTGAATCTCCATGAGCTCGGCCTGCCGCTCCTGCATGAGCTCATCGTCCACCCGGTGCGGAAGCAGGCCGGAGACCGTGCCCTCTTCCTTGGAGTAGGTGAAGGCGCCGACGTGATCGAGCTTGGCTTCGCGCACGAAATCGCAGAGCCTGGCGAAAGCCTCATCGCTCTCGCCCGGATGACCAACAATGAAGGTCGAGCGCAAGACCACGCCCTCGATGCGCGAGCGCAGACGCTCGATCAGATCGTAGGTGACGCGCGAGGAGTGCCCACGGCGCATCTTCTTGAGCATCTCGTCGTCGATGTGCTGAAGCGGAACGTCGATGTACTTGGCCACCACGCTGGTGTCCGCGATGACCTCGATGAGCTCGTCGGTGAAGGCGCTGGGATAGGTGTAGTGCAGGCGCACCCAGGCCAGGCCCTCGATGCCCTGCAGGGCACGCAAGAGCTGAGCAAGGGTTGGCTTGTCGGCCAGATCGACGCCGTAGCGAGTGAGGTCTTGCGCGATGAGATTGATCTCTTTGGTGCCTCGCTGGCACAGGCTGGTCACTTCGCTGACCACCGACTCGATGGACCGCGAGCGCTGCGGGCCGCGCAGCTTGGGAATGATGCAGAAGGCGCACGGACGATCGCAGCCCTCGGCGATCTTGACGTAGGCGGTGTGCTGATGGCCGGTGATAATGCGCGGGGTGTTGTGATCGTAGAGATACGCGGGCGTCTCGCTCACACCGAGCACGGGCAACTTCTGCTTGGCGCTGCGGCCTTCGATAATCTTGATGACCTCACGAAAGTCGCCGGAACCGAGCACGTGATCGATCTCGGGAATCTCCTGGCGCAGCTCGGTGGGATAGCGCTGGCTGAGGCAGCCGGTGACGACCAGCTCCTGGCACTTGCCACTCTTGTGCTGAGCCATCTCGAGAATGGTGTCGATGCTCTCCTCTTTGGCCGACTCGATGAAGCCACAGGTGTTGACGACGATGACGTCGGCCTCTTCGGGGCTAAAGACGATGGTGTGGCCCTTGGCGGCGGCGTCGCCGAGCACGACCTCGCTGTCGACCCGGTTCTTTGGGCACCCCAAAGACACTAGATAGATCGATTGCGGCGTTGCTTGGCTCATGTGGCGCGCAGTCTGCCTAGCGAGGCACAGGCTGTCAATCGCTCTCTGTAACCGGCCCGGCGGCCACCGAAGGCCCCGGAAAGCTATTGGATCGCTGCAAGAGATTGGCGGAACGCGACGAGAGCGCCAGCAGGATGATGCCCATCAGGCCTATGCCGCCACATAGATACATGGCAGAGGAGTGGCCGTAGAAGCCGGCAATGGGCGAAAAGACCCCCATGGCAATGCGCCTGACGATGCTCTCCATGGACAGCATCGTGGCTCGACGTCGGGAGTCTGCAATCTCGCGATTGAGCATGGGCTTGACGAGTGGTGAGTAGAGCCCGTTGGCAATGGCCTGGACGAGCAGCAGGCACAGGGCCCACTGCCCCGCGATTTGATTGAGCAACATGAAGCTGAGGGCAAGGGTGGCGAGCAGGCCCCACACCAGGTTGCGCTCACCGAGCATGCGCCGCAGCAGGTCTCCCTGATGCGCGACGAAGGTTGCCACCATGTACACGCCGGCAAAGACAAAGCCCGTCTCGGCAATGCCGAAGCCGCGATCTTTGAGGTAGGGCTGGTACAAGTAGATCGTCGCCCGCAAGAGAACGAAGACGACGGCCGAGTAGGCGATGGCCCAGATCAAACGCTTGCTGTTGAGGAGGTCACGTGTGGCCTGCCGCATGTGCTCAACGTAGGAGCGCAGCTCGCTACCCAAGGTCTGGGCCGGCGCCTTGACCGGCTCGTGATGATCGTTGCCCATGCGCAGCGCAATCATGAAGGCGAAGACACCGACCACGGCGGTAGCGATATAGGGCAGAGCCAGATCGACCTCGCCAAGCAAACCACCAGCGGCGAAGGCGCCCGCGCTGCCGGCTTGATGCCACGCGGAGGCAGTGCCCTCGCGCTGGGGATACTCGTGGGTGCGCCCGTTGGCGGCCAGCATGTCGTAGAGGTAGGCGGAGTCCGCCCCCGAGCACAGCGACATCGACACGGCCGAGAGAACCTCCGCGATGGCAAAGACGAGCAAGCTATGGGCGAAATACGCGACCACGCCCGAGGCGACCAGAGCCAGCGCCCCGGCCATCATGCTCTGGCGGCGGCCGATGCGATCCGCGAAGGCGCCCGTCGGTACTTCGACGAGCACCACCACGACGCTGTAGAGCGCGCTCAGTAGCATGACTTCGTTGAAGCCAAGCCCGCGCTCTTGCATGAAGGCTACGAAGATTGGCAGCCACAGATACGAGGTTGCCAGTAGGCGAAAGTAGTAGAAGAGGCGAAGATCGCGCGCCACTAGGGACCATCCGCCTGCGCAGGAGTGAGAATGAGGATCGCTTCGGCTGCAGCGATGCGGCCCTCCTCATTGGCGTTGGTCATCGATGCGGCGATGGGCCGAAGATCGACCTCGGCGGCCATCGAGTGCAGCGACTCAGCGGCCTCGACACGCATGGCGGTGAGCTCGAGCTGGCGCTCCAATGCGGGCACGGCAGCCTTGTCACCAAGAGCGGCCAGCGCACCGGCCGCGTCGACCACGTAGCGCCCCTCGTTGAGAATCTCGAGCAGGAAGGCACGAGCAGAATCGTCCTTGGCACGACCCAGGCCGACCGCAGCGCGCATGCGGTTTTCAGCACTCTCGCTCTCGTCGGTGAGTGCGGTGCGCAAGGCTTCGAGACCTTGCTCGTCGCCGAGCAGGGCTAGTACGGTGGCTGCGCCCAGGCGATGCGAGCGAATGCCAAGCATCTGCACCAGGGTGTTGCGACCGGCATCATCGCCGAGCTGAGCAAGTCGTCTGGCGGCATCGATACGTACGTCGCGACGCGAGCTCTTCAGCTCGGCGACCAGGTGCTCTTTGCCTGCTGGGTCGCCACCGAGGGCCATGCCGTAGGCGATATCGATGCGGCTGAGTTCACTATCTTCTTTGCCAAGCAGCGCCGACAGATGCTTAACCGCCTCTGGATGTTGAATGCGCGCCAGAGCAATCCCCGCCAGTCTTTCGAAACGCGAGTCGTTGCCCTGTAAGTGAATCTCCAGCTCCTTGATGGCTGCGGCCCGCAAGAGCGCCGCCGAGGGCACGGGCTTTGCCGCAGGCTCGCTGGCGCTTGCTTCCTTGGCCACGTCCTGCTCAGTGGCGCGGGCGTCGACATGCGATGCCGTGGCGGTCGAAGGCGTGGCTGGCGACACCGCTTGGATGACTGCCAGTCCCATTCCGCCGAGCATGATGGCGGCCGACGCGAAGAGGACCTTGGTGCGACGCCCCGAGCTGCTCTTGCTGGTCGCCTTCTTGAGCATGCGCTCACCGCCTTGATCGGCAGTCGCCACGGCGGCTGCACGCTTCTTGCCGGAGCTCGCTTGTGTGCTCGCG
>JAHEAK010000309.1 GCA_024642805.1 Kofleriaceae bacterium
GCCCGCTTGCCGAGCTCGTGGACAGCCTCAAGAACCGGGTTAGCGAGGGAGATGCCTCCGGCTACGATTTGGCGGGCTTCGCGCTGCAGCTCTCGGAGCATGACGATCGACTCGCTGAAGCGCAGGCCGAGCAGGCGGTGGCGCAAGGCGAGCTCGCCGGATTGCTCGCCATCGACGGGCAAGTCATCGCGGCCGACGACCTCGATCTGAGTTCGCTGCCCCTGGCGTCAGGAGCAGCAAAGAGCCCCGGGCGGAGCGACCTGCGCGCGATCGAGCACGAAGAGAAGAGTGGGAAGGCACTCAAAGCGGCGGCCTCGCGCTGGTGGATTCCCACCCTCGATGTATCTGCCGGTTACCTCCGCAGCGATTTTGGCCCCGGTAGCGGGCCCGGCTCGGATACGGCCAGCGGCTACACGGGAATGCTCGGCGCATCCATACCACTCTTCTCTCGTGGCAAGGCCGAGAAGAAGCAGGGCGAAGCTCGCATCCGAAACGCACAGGTCAAAGGGCAAATCCTCGAGCGGCGCATTCGCAGCGAGACCCTGAGGGCGAGCACGCTCTTGGCCTCGAGGCTAGAGCAGACCGAGAAGTTCAAAGATCGCCAGCTCGTTCAGGCGGCAGCGCTTATCCAAAAGACCGAAGCCGCCTATCAGGGAGGGGAAGCATCGGCACTGGAGTTGCGCGATGCCTATGCGCGCGCCTCCGAGGCTCAGCTCCGCTACATCGAACTACGTTACCTATGCAGTCTAGCCAGGCTTGCCCTGTGGAGCGCCACAGGAAGGCTTGGCCAAGGAGAGAGCCAATGAAGTCGGTAATTGCATGGCTGGCCACTGGGTCGGTGCTCGTGTCCTTGGCCATCGGCTGCAAGAGCACGGGAAATGGACATTCCCATGGAGCCCATGAGCATTCTGGCGGCCACAGCCATGGCGGCGAGCCGGAGCTTGCCAAGGAGTCTGCCACGCTTTGGACCGACAAGGCCGAGCTCTTCATGGAGTGGGATCCACTCATCGTTGGGCGCGAAACCAGGTTCTTGGCCCACATCACCAACCTCGCTGACCCGGCCAAGGCTGTTGCCGTCGCTGACGGCAAGGTGGTCGTGACGGTGAGTGTTGCTTCCAAGACCATGACTGCCACTGCCTCCGAGCCTGCACGTCTTGGCATTTTCATTCCGACACTCACGCCTGACACCGCGGGCTCGTGCACCATGAAGGTGTCTTTGGACAGCGGCGCGGTACGCGAGAGCTTCGTTGTTGCGCCATGCACCGTCTACCCAGACGAGACCAGCGCTCGTGCAGCGGCCAAGGAGGAAGAGACTCCCGGCGCCATCGCCTTTCTCAAAGAGCAGCAGTGGTCCATCGAGTTTGCGACCGCGACGGCTCGCAATGAGAGCATTGTTCCAAGCAAGACGGTGAACGCCACGATCGGCGTGGTTCCGGGGCGAGAGGCCCGAGTCACCGCAGCCACCATGGGCCGATTGAGTTTGGAATCACCGATTCCGACCTTGGGCAGCGACGTCGCAAAGGGACAGCTCCTGGCCCGAATTCAGCCAATCCTCAACGCCGCGGGCAGCCTGGGCACCTTGCGAGCAGAGGTGGCAGCGGCTGTGGCGGAACACACGGCGGCCAAGGCAGCCTTCGCCAGGCTCGAACGGCTCGTGGCCAGTGATTCGGTACCCAAGCGGCGCCTCGAGGAAGCCGCCTCGGCCATCGAGGTGACCCAGGCCAAGCTCGACGCGGCCAACACGACGCTCGCAAGCTACAACGCCTCCGCCTCGGGAAGCTCCAAACCTGGCGCGGGCGCATTCAAAGTCAGCACGCCCATTGCGGGAACCCTTGTCGAGCAGTCGGTGACCGAAGGCGAGACGACATCGCCCGGCTCACCACTGTTTACGATCGTGGATTTGGACAGGGTCTGGGTGGAGGGACGCATCTTCGAGCCAGACCTCCCCCTCTTTGAGAACAGCAAGAGCGCATGGTTCACGGTGGATGGTCGCAATACGGTATTCGAGATCAACGAGACCAACGGCAAGCTCGTCACGGTTGGCAATGTTCTCGATGCTGCGTCTCGCACGGTCCCCGTCATCTTCGAAGTTGAAAATCCCAAGCGAGCCTTGCGCATTGGACAGTTCGCAAAGCTCAGTGTCGCCACCGGAGAGCCCGTGGACGCGCTGGTGGTGCCGGAAGCAGCCATTCTGCAGGACGGCAACCAGAGCATTGTCTTCGTGCAATCAAGTGGGGAGTCCTTCGCAAGGCGCGTGGTCACGCTGGGCACCCGAAGTCGTGGCCTCGTGCAGGTCTTGCAAGGGGTCGAGGCCGGGGAGCGTGTCGTTAGCTCGGGTGCCTACGATGTCAAGCTCGCCGCTTCTGCCGGTGGTGCTCCTGCGCACGGGCACTCTCACTAAGGAGCCATGATGACGCCGTCCAGCTCCATTCTCGACCGCATCATTCAGTGGTCCATCCAACGCAGGGCGCTGGTCGTCCTGGCCTCGCTAGCCCTCTTTGCCTACGGCACTTGGACGGCTGTGCAAATGCCAGTCGATGTCTTCCCGGATCTCACGGCACCGACGGTCACGGTCGTAACCGAAGCACACGGACTCGCCCCCCAAGAGGTCGAGACCATGGTGACCTTTCCCATTGAGGCCACGGTAAATGGCGCAACGGGTGTGAGGCGGGTCAGATCGAGCTCCGGCACCGGTATCTCGGTTGTGTGGGTAGAGTTTGAATGGGGCGTCGACATTTACCGCGCCAGGCAGATCGTCGCAGAGAAGCTCCAGTCGGTGCAGTCGCAGCTTCCCGATGACATGGGCAATCCGACCCTGGCACCCATCTCATCCGTCATGGGCGAGATTCTCTTTGTTGGCCTCGCCAGTGACACGCATGGTCCAATGGCGCTGCGCGACGTTGGCCAGTGGGAGCTTCGTCGCCGTCTCAAATCGCTATCAGGCGTGGCTCAGGTCATCGTTATGGGAGGCGAGCTCCGTGAGTTTCAGGTCCTGGTCGAGCCAGAGAAACTTCTGCGCTACGACCTGAGTCTGGCCGATGTCATTGGAGCGGTCTCGAGTTCCAGTGAAAACTCGACGGGCGGCTTCCTCGTGCGCGGTGCGCAGGAATCGGTCATTCGCGGGCTGGGACGAGTCAAGTCGAAGGAAGAACTCGGCGACCTGGTGGTCGCGGTGCGCAATAAGGTGCCCGTTCTGGTCAGCCAGGTTGCCGAGGTTCAGATCGGGGCTGCCCTCAAGCGCGGCGAGGGCTCCATCAATGGCAAACACGGCGTGGTCATCGGAGTTCTCAAGCAGCCAGGCGTAAATACCATCGCCTTGACCAAGCGCATCGACGCCGAGCTCGCTGCCATCGCCGAAACCCTGCCCGAGGGAATGCGCATCGAGCACGACTTGCTCCGGCAGGCCGACTTCATCGAGACAGCGGTATCGAACGTCTCCTCGGCCTTGCGCGATGGGGCGATCTTGGTCGCCCTGATCCTGCTGCTCTTTTTGTGGAACTGGCGCACCACCGTCATCTCCCTCACTGCGATGCCCTTGTCGCTGGCGCTGGCTGTGATCGTTATGAGTCTCATCGATCTGTCTATCAACACGATGACGCTAGGCGGACTGACCATCGCCATTGGGGCCATCGTGGACGATGCCATCATCGACGTCGAAAATGTCTTTAGACGGCTGAGGGAGCGGCAGGTCCAGGGCATTGACGCCGATCGCAGCGCCGATCATGTCATCTTCAAGGCCTCTAGAGAGATTCGCGGCGCCATCGTCTTTGCCACGCTCATTGTCGGCCTGGTCTATCTGCCGCTCTTCTTCTTAGGTGGTGTCGAGGGCCGCTTGCTGGTTCCTCTTGGCATCTCCTACTTGGTGGCACTCTTCTCGTCCCTGGTGGTGGCGCTGACTCTGACGCCTGCGCTGTGTAGTTTCATCCTCGGCCGGGCACATTCACTGACCGAGAGCGAAAGTTTTACCGTTCGCTTTCTCAAGCGCATCTATGGGCCGCCGTTGCGCCTGGCCTTGCGTCGACCATGGGCGACCGTTGGCCTTTCTGCCGCGCTCCTGGCCGGCACACTGGCGCTCGTCCCCTTTCTGGGGCGGACCTTCTTGCCCGAATTCAATGAAGGCGCACTCACGATCAGTGCCGTCACGCTGCCCGGTACCTCGCTGCAGACCTCCGATAGGCTGGGACGACAAGTGGAAGAAGCTCTCTTAGGCTTTCCTGAAGTGGTGTCCACCTCCAGAAGGACCGGCCGTTCCGAGCTGGATGAACACGCGCAAGAAATCTATGCCTCCGAAATCGATGTGCGCCTGGCGATGAAAGATCGCAGCAAAGAGGAGTTTCTCGACAGTCTCCGCACGGAGCTGGCTAAGGTTTCGGGTATCACCACGACCATTGGTCAGCCGATTTCGCACCGAATCGACCACATGCTCTCGGGGACCCGAGCAGCGATTGCGATCAAGGTCTTCGGCGAAGACCTCAGTGAGCTACGCGGCGCGGCAGAACGCATCAAACAGGTGGTCTCGACTGTCGAGGGCGCGGTGGACGTTGCGATCGAGCAACCTTTCGACGTCCCACAGTTGGCCATCCGCTTCAAACCGGAAGAGTTGGCCCGCTATGGGGCGACACCTGGACTCATGGCCGAGGCCATCGAACAGGCCTATACCGGGACGATTGCCACGCATATCGTCGACGGCCAGCGCTCCCACGCCGTTCTCGTGCGCTACGCCGACCGGCACAAAGAGGACATGGAGGCCATCCGCGACACCCTCATCGATACGCCGATTGGCACCAAGGTGCCGCTGCGAATGCTGGCCGATGTCCACTCAGACGCAGGTCCCAGCACCATCAGTCGCGAGAACGCGCAGCGCAAGCTGGTGGTAATGGCCAATGTGGGAAGTCGCGACTTGGGCTCTGTCGTGGACGACATCCGCCAGGCTGTCAACGAGCAGGTCACGCTACCGCGTGGTGTCTACGTGACCTACGGGGGCCAGTTCGAGAGCGAGCAAGCCGCCCGCAAGCGCATCACCATTCTTGGCCTTGGCGTCATCTTGGGAATCTTCGCCTTGCTGGTCATGGCCCTAGGCTCAGGTCGGCTCGCTGTGCTCACGATGGCCAACCTCCCCCTGGCTCTCATTGGGGGCATCGCGGCGGTGATGCTCGGTGGCGGCGTGCTCAGTGTCGGTTCCCTCATCGGATTTATCACGCTCTTTGGTATCGCCACTCGCAACGGCCTGATCCTCATCACGCACTATGAGCATCTCATCAGCCAGGAGGAGGCAAGTCTTGCCGAGGCGGTGGAGCGCGGTTCCATGGAGAGGCTCTCACCCGTGCTCATGACGGCACTCTCGGCGGCGTTGGCGCTGGTGCCGCTGATCTTGGCGGGAAATCAGCCAGGCAACGAAATCCAGGCTCCCATGGGTATCGTGATTTTGGGCGGGCTCTTGACCTCGACAGCCCTAAATCTCATCGTCGTGCCTGCTCTGTACTCGAGGTTCGGTCGCCATGAGTAGCTTCGACTAGAGCCCATCAGGTCGCGCAGAGAGCCAGTCGAAAAATTCGAGTAGCTCGTGTTTCGTGCCCAGGCCCAGCTCGTGATAGTGGGGGGTGACCAGCAGGCAGGGCGCCCTTGGACCCAGGACTTCGTCGGCAAGTACTCGCTGTCGCTCGATGAGTATGTCGTACTCACGATCGTCGTTGGCATAGCGCTTTGACTCGGGCAAGGAGTGAATGCGAAACCAGCGATCGGGGAAGGCGCTTCGCAATTTGTAGCCCAGGGGCAAAACCTCGCCAAAGCGCTCCGCCCACCATGCCGAGAAGGCCTCGATCTCACTGCTTTCCATCATCCATGTCCCTCGATTGAGCGAGATGTCGCTACATCCAAGCCGTGCGTCGCGTTTACTCCACGCCTTCGAGACGCCAGGCAGCGAGAAGTTGTTCCAAGGGCGCTTCCTCCATGAGCTCAGCGTGAGCGACGATGAGCCGCTCAACGTGGAGGGATCGGAGAGATTGCAGTGATCGCGACACTGCCTGCTTGTCCACGATCTTCTTCTTTACGTCGGGCGGCACGCGCACCCGCTCGAAGCAACCCATGATGCGCGCGGCCAAGCGCCAGGTCCAGTGGTCCGAGGCATCGGCGCGCAGGACGACATCGGCGCCGAGAAGGGTTTGCGTTGGTCGATGGTAGAGGAGGGTCTCGTCCAAGAAAGGCACGCCCTCGAGAGCAATGAGCGCAAACTCTGGCACTTCCGCCGCAAAGGTCGGCGCATGGATATCCACATCGATGCGTAGCGCAGAGTTTTTGCCGGCAGCGCTCTTGGGGCCAAGGACCTTGGCATTCGGAAAGGCGGCGGCCGCCGCGGGCGTTCCGAGATGATGAAAGGCGTTGGGAACGACGAGCCAGCGCACT
>JAHEAK010000310.1:0-5898 GCA_024642805.1 Kofleriaceae bacterium
TCGCCTTCGATCGGCACCCACTGCTTGTCGCGGGCCCGCCACATGTTGCTCTGCACCGCAGGCTTGGCCTTGCTCAGGTCGCCGGCGTTCTCGCTGTAGATGGCTTTGTTACTGACGCTGAGCTCGCGCCGCAGACTGCTCGGTAGTTTGTTCTTGGCGATGCGAAATTCGGTACTCGAACTCGGGCTCGAGCGATGTGAGTCGATGCAAAAGACTTCCAGCTCGATGGTCTTGGTCTCACCTGGCTGCAGCACCATGTTTTCTTGATGCACGATCGACTTTCCTTTGGCCAGTTCGACGAAGGGGCCAGAGGCGCCCAAACGCTGTGGTGCCGCTTCTGGATCTCCTTTGGGAACGAAGAAGAGACCCGTGGCCTCGAAGGTGCGACTGACCTTGGCGGTGTTCTTCACCTGCACCACCATGACTCCGTTGGTGCTGCCCTCGTACTTGACCATCTGCAGTTTGATGGCTTTGTTCTTGCCCTTGGCGCCCGGCATGCTCACGAAGCCATCGGCCTGGGCAAGGCCGCTGCCGGCTAGGACAATAAATAGAGCAAGAACAAGGACTTGGCGTGCACGATCGAGCATGAGCCCTGTAGACGCACGAAGGGGCGAAAGGATCTACGCGCTTTTCGTCAAGCCAGCTCCCAAAGGCGAGACCTGGCCGACGCTCCTCAAACGAAGACCAGTACGCCCAGGGCGGCCATGAGGAGCAGGATGCCGATAGCAATGGACAATCCAGCTCGTGGCATTAGCGACATAAGGAGCTGCGAAATCAGAACACGCAGTCTCATCGCGATCCCATCCGAGCGTTCGTAGGCAGCTTTGCAACATCGTGCGACATGAAGAAGTCCGAGACAGTCCCTGTTGTAGCGCCCGGAGCAGTGCCTTGGCAAGCGCAAAGCTAAGAGAAATCCCGGCGCTCTAGTCGTCGTACTTATTCCTAGTAGTAATCTTGTCGGATAGTGTCAGTGCACGCTGCTGTGACGCCATCACGGCGAACCGACTCGCTAGGGCGTCATCGAGCAGCCGAGGATGCGTGCGTGATCGCGTTGGCGCGGCTGCCCGTGTGCGACGACCAGGGAGTGTTCCATGCGGGTGCTTTCCAGGGTCACCAACGCGGAGATTTCCGTGGCCGTGGCGTCGAGCAGGACCCGCAGCTTGATGGGCTTGCCGGTGTTGAACTCATCGAGGGTGTTGATGCGCGCCTCGAAGAAGCGATTGGCGTCAACGCAGCTGGCGCCCTCGCAGGTCTCGGAGGCATCGCCGCCTGGGCTTGCCTTGACCACGACACGCGTTGCTAAAGGTGCGTGGGTGTGGCCCTTGCCCTCGGCCACGGCGCTCATGAGTCCCTGGTAGTAGCTGGTCAGCAGCTTCTCGAGAGCGCCGACCCCGACAGGCTGCGGGTCGGAAAAATGCAGCTCGAAGGCGTAGCGGTAGTACCCGGGGGCATCGGCATCGAACATCCCAGGCGCAAACCAGAGCGTTTCCTGACCTTTCGGAAGACTGGGCGCGAACTCGGGAGGGAGTGCGATGTTCTCGCTTCGACACGCGGCGATCGAGTCGGGCTCGTCCTTGGCGATGTCCCTCGCGCTTTGCGCTTCCTCTGCGGCGGCGTTGCGCTCGCTTGCCTTGGGGCCTGCTGCCGGTGTGTCCACTGTCTTCGTGTGGCTCGTTCGGCTGGAGCACGCGCACAAAAAGGCCAGGGCGAGCTTCGGAACAGCGCAGGGGCACTTCATCTGGCTTGTGTATCACGAGCCAGTGCGAAGCGAGAAGTCGAGCGCGAGGCCTGAGGCCGACCTAGCTCTTCTGCGTGGGTGCGCTCGACGAAATCATGCAAACGCTGCGGGGCGCGCACTCCACACACGGGAATGGGCGCCCCACGCGCTTTATCCTGTACTCGCCGTTGTCAGCGAGCCGGCAGGACTCTCAGCGATGGCCTAGGCTGAGCAAGGTGATCGCGCGTTGCCACGAGACGACTTTTATCGGCTCGTAAGCTTGAGATAGCATGAGCGTTTGAGTCGTCATGATGGCTCCTTTCTATGGTTTGGGTTTCTTGTTCTGGGGCCGCGGAGGAGCGATCGCAAGGCGCAACTTGGGCGTACAACATG
This sequence comes from Kofleriaceae bacterium, assembly GCA_024642805.1. Taxonomy (GTDB): domain Bacteria; phylum Myxococcota_A; class Polyangia; order Haliangiales; family Haliangiaceae; genus NORP324. Next base: position 2,111 of record JAHEAK010000310.1, read on the forward strand.
CACAGCAGGCCGCTGAAGATTCGAACTTCACTTGCCGGTATTGGAAGCCACCCTGATTCCAGATCGCCGCTCATGGTGCCTCAGCTTCGAATCGAACGAAGTTCTTCCGGGCTTCAACCAGACGCACTGACCATCAGTGCTACCGAGGCGTTTTCGGGCGCCACGCACAGCTGTGGCGGCGCCCAGAGGGGTGCATAGCGCCCCCTTCGTCATTCATACTATTAGATTGTCAATCTGCTATCCGTGCAACGCCGCAAGCCCATCAATCAAGATCGCTACTGCAAACGCCACAGACATGGCTGGGGAGAGAGGATTCGAACCTCCATGGACCGGGTCAGAGCCGGGCATCCTGCCGTTGGATGACTCCCCAATGGGATGTGTAGATGCTACTTATTCTTAGTGTTGCTATCTCGAGGACGAAGCTGTGCCCTCGTGTGACGCGAGCTTCGTCGGCGTCACGATGAGTCCCTGGTGAGTCCCTGGTGAGTCTCTGGTGAGTCTCTGGTGAGTCCCTGGTGAGTCCCTGGTGAGTCCCTGGGGGGGCTTGGGGGTGGTTCCGAAAACAAAAAACCACCCAGGTTTCCCAGGGTGGCGTACTAGTAGACTACGAATAGTATTACTAGCTTGCTACCCCCGCGCGCTTCCAGATACAGACCGTCTGGCTTAGCTCTGCACCATTGCCGCCAACCAACTTGTCGCCAGCAAAGGCCCTTGTAAAGCCTGGGTGAACGCGCGCATCCAGACCCAAGGTAGCGCTACCCAGAGGCCCTGCACCCGGTGCTGGTTGTTGGCGATGGCAGATTGGCTTGGTCATTGTCATGTTCGCGATGAAGGGTGATGCGGCTTTGCCGCTTGCTTGCATCAGTATAACACTCAGCACTAGGCACGACCAAGAGCTTCGAGGGCGCCGCGAAAAAAAGTCCTGGTCGTGACGAGTCCCGCTACCTGATGGCGCGCCCCGTATGTCGGAGCCGCGCGATTGTGCTCCAATCCGGTCATGTCCAATGGCAGTGAGAATCAGCGCGTACTGGTCACGGTTACCGGGACCGATAGTCCAGGTATCACGGCAGCGCTTGCCCAGGTGGTTGCCGAGCGCGGCTCGCGGCTCTTGGACATCGAGCAAGTCCGAGTGCACGGGCAGCTCATCCTGGCCCTCTTGCTCGGCATCGACAGCAGCCAGAACGAGCCGGTTCTCAAGGATTTGCTCTTCAAGGCCAAGTCGCTTGGCCTCGATCTGGAGTTCAAAGTCATGGAGAGGGTTGCGAGCACCGCACACGCGCAACCTAAGCGCTACGCGATTACGGCGGTCGCCGACGTCATCGAGGCCATCGCTGTGCAGCGTGTGGCCCAGGTGCTCGCCGAGTTCAAGGTCAACATCGAGACCATCAAGCAACTGAGCGACGGCGGCCTCGGCTGCCTCGAGGTCATCGCAGCGGAAACCGCTGGTGTCGAGCGCACCATGGATCTGCGACGACGCCTCCTGCAAGCCACCGCTGATTTGGACATCGATCTGGCCGTGGAATCGGAGAGCTTCCTGCGCCGCAACAAACGCCTGGTGGTCATGGACATGGATTCCACCTTGATTCGCATCGAAGTCATCGACGAGCTGGCCAGGATGCACGGCGTCGTCGAGCAGGTGAGTGGCATCACGGCGCGAGCCATGGCTGGCGAGCTCGACTTCGAAAAGAGCCTGCGCGAGCGCGTGGCGCTGCTGCGTGGTCTCGAACTCGACAAGGTAATGCGCTTGGCAAACGATCTGCCACTCACTGATGGTGCCGATGACTTGCTGCGCGTGCTCAAGACCCTGGGCTACAAGACGGGTGTCATCAGCGGAGGGTTCTCGCTGGCGGCGGATGCCCTCAAGGATGTGCTTGGTCTCGACTACGCCTACGCCAACACCTTGGCGACCGCTGAGGGCAGGCTGACCGGAGAGCTGGCGGGACCGATTGTCACGCCGCAGCGCAAAGCCGACTTGCTCGACACCATCGCCATGGGCGAGGGCATCGATCTGGAGCAGACCATCGCCATTGGCGACGGTGCCAACGATATGGCGATGCTGGAGCGTGCGGGCCTTGGCATTGCTTTTCACGCCAAGGCCAGTCTCAAGGCCGCGGCCGATACTGCTGTTAGCCGTGGCGGTTTGGATCGCATACTATTCTTGCTCGGCATTCACGCGCGTGACGTCGACGCGATTCTCAAACGCGCTTAGAGGCAGACGGCCATGACGAAGGACACACAGCGACGCGATGAGCGCAAAGAGGCTGGTAGCGTGCTGGTCATTGGCATGCTGATCCTGATGGGCCTTCTGGCCTTGGCGCTCTTGACGGTCACGCGGATTCGCGGTGGGCAAAAGACAACCGCACAGAGTCGCTTTAGTTCGGTCGCTCTCTTTGCAGCGGAGAGTGGCATCGGCGCCGGCATGGACTTTCTGCGACTCAACTACGTGCCGGTGAGCTTCTTCAGTGCGCTGGTGACGCCAAGCAACTCCGCCCCGCTCTATCCGGCGACTCTGGCCGGCAACGGTGTTGCTCCCGGTGATCCTGGCAGTGTGTTTAGCGGTCAAACCGAGATGAGCTACGAGGTCTCGATTCGCAACAACGAAAACGATCCGGGCTTTGCCCTCGGCAATGATGTCGATGGCATCGTGATCCTGCATTCGGTCGGGCGCGGACCAGGCACCTCGATGGTGACGGTGGAAGTCGAAATCGACGGCAGCCTTGGCACCATTGTGGTGCTCAACTGGCGCACGCTCTAGTCACGCGCTCTAGTCACGCGCTCTAGTCACGCGCTTGACCGCGCGCCCAGCTCCACTCGCTCGCGCCTAGTCGACGACCACGATGGTGTCGGTGCAACCAGCCACGACATTGAGCTTGGCGCCATCGCCCGCAGCGCTGATGGTGTCGCAGGCGAACTGACACAGCTCGATGTTTGCCGGGTTGGCGGGGTCGTCGTAGTACCAGGCGAGTTGGTTCGCAGGACATGCGCCAATGTTCGGTACCTGAGGAATGGTCGTGACGTTGGCACCATCGGTGAGCGTCAGATTGACCTGGCCGTAGTCCAAGGTTTCGCCGTCGGGAGGCGTTAGATTGGCGACATCGATCTCGCATGGCAGCGGCACAGCCTGTGCGGAGATGGCTTGCAACGCGTCAGCGAGGACGGCGCCAGAGCCATTGCCTACGTTCCAGTAATGGCAGGGAGCCGCGATGCCTCCACAGAAGTCACTATGCGGATCGGCACCACCGGCAATGGCCAGCTCTTCCAGGTTGGCCTCGGTCGCACCGTCCATGCCGATGATGAAGGTGCGGATGCCGGTGGCCGCCAGGTGATCGGCGATGATCTGTGCCAGCGCGCCGTTGTCCTGCTCACACTGCGTGGCATCGCCATCGGTGACCAGCACGCCGATCATTTCGCGACCAGGCGCCTTATTGGCAGTGGTGTACAGGCCGATGCCGCGCAAGGCTTGTTCGATCTGGGTGCCGAAGCCACCGCTAAAGTTCTCGTCGCTGATGCGTTGCACGAGCGGACTGTCGACGGCAACCGGCAGCGAGGTCGCACTCACGAGCGCTGGCGAGTACGAGGTACCACTGCAGTTGTCGTTGGCCAGAGACATCATGCCGAGCGCGAAGGTGGTGTCCACGTCAGGGGACACGTTCACGAGGTAGTCGGCAAGCGCATAGGTGGCGAAGCAGGCCTTGGAGTTGACGGGCGCGGTGGCGTTGACCGTGGGCTGATACGCGCAGTCGGTGCCCATGCTGCCGGTGCGATCGAGCACCAGGTAGATGTCGAGG
>JAHEAK010000310.1:5908-6389 GCA_024642805.1 Kofleriaceae bacterium
GCCTTCGAGTTGGCGCTCATGAGCGATCCCGCTGCATCCGCAGAAACCACCGATGCAAGCACCATCGCAGTTTTCATCGGTGGCGCAGGGCGTGCCCACTGACGATGGCAAGCACGACTCGGAGATCAGATCGCAGTAGGTATCAGCGACACACTCTGACTGATCCATGCACATATTTCCGGGTGCCACGCAGGTCTGCGAGACCGGCTCGCATACCAAGGGAGCGGTGCAATCGGCGCTTCCTGTGCATTCCGGGGTATCGGCGCCGCCGTCGGTAGCAGCCTTATCGGAGCTCCCGCAGCCCAATACTAAGCCGGCAGTGCCGCTCAATAACGCAAACATTACGGCGCGACGAAACCTTGATTCACAGGCCCCCATGATTGTCCATCATACTTCCAAAGCACGGAAGAAGGCCAACAAACAGCTCCTATCGTCTTTGCTACGAATCCGGGCCATGCACACACCGGATGCCTCTAGGGTG
>JAHEAK010000311.1 GCA_024642805.1 Kofleriaceae bacterium
GCCCGGCAACGCCACATCCAAGAGGCGATCAGTAGCTGCAGCACAAAGAGGGGCATGAGGCTCCACACGCCGCGCAGGCCAAACAGGCGCTGGCCGAGATTCCAGGCCTGCGCCGGAGCTGCTTTCGGCGCGCCGGCCATGTCGATACCCTGCGTACTCACCGCAAGCTCTCCCCGGTAATACTGCGGGCGCAAGTAGTCGGCAAAGGGCTTCTTGATGTGCGAAGGCACCTCGGGTTTGACGGCCGCACCCATCAGCATCATGTGGCCCGAGTACAGAACCAGGGCACACACCAGGACGCTCAGGGTTGTTCGCAGCCGCGCCGGCAGCTGCGCCTGCTCACGAAAAAGCCCGGCCGCCAGGAGCACCAGAAAGGGAATAGCCGTTATCAGGTAGCGAGGTCCCATCGCCCAGCCGCCCTGCCAATCGACCAGCGAAGCGTTGAGCCAGAAGACGAAGGCAACGATGAAGAGCGCAAGCCACGCCTCAGGCCGCAGCTTTTTGTCGCGAAACAAAAAGTAGGCGCCCGGTACGGCGACCAGGAGCCAGGGCGCGGAGAAGAAAAGACCGCGATAGCTTCCGAACAAAAGCTCGAAGAGAACCGATGGCTCGGGCACGCCCAGGCCCATGAAGAAGCCCTGCGAGCGGTGCGGCTGGGTCGAGAACTCGTAGGGCAGCGTGGTCGGCCCACCAAAGACCATGAGCTGATAGGCGGCACAGCAAAGACCGGGAATGGCGATACCGGCCGCCAACCAGGCCAGTCGGCGCCATGGCCGCAACCAGGTGGCCGCGTACACGCAGATGCCCATCAGCGGCACGGCGCTGGGATACTCGACCACCACGCTCATGCCTAAAGATAGCCCACTGAGAAAAAGACCTAGATGGCCCAGCTTGATGCCAGCCAGCCGCTCGCGAGCCAGGGCCACCAGGCCAATCAGCAAGAGCGAACTGGTGAGCTGATGACCGTAAAAGAGAGTCGCGTAGGGGAAAGCCAGGGTCGCAAAAGCGTAGGCGAGCGTTCCTGTTAGTCGCGTGGCAGCGCCCAGACCGATGAGTCCAAGCAGGATCCACATCGCTACCACCGAGAGGGCGGAGGGCAAGGCCACGGCGCTGAGCGAGGAGAGGTAGGCGGCCGTGTTTAGATAGTGTTGACTGGCTTTGTGACTACCAGCTGTCCAATACACCGCTGCGTACATCGGAGTGGCAAGCCACGATGCCCCCGGTGCCTTGTCGCAGTAGTAATGGTCATCTGGCCCCGCTTTGACGCACCTGCCCTTCGGGCCGCGACACGCCTTGTCCCCGGTGTTCTTGTGAAAGCTGTCGATGGTCGAGCGCCCCTCTTCGACATTGGCGCGCACGAGATCGAAGCGGCTGTTCTGGTTCCAGCCCCCAGCCTGATAGAAGTAGGCGTAGGCCGAGAAGGCGAGCGCAAAGAGGGCCACGGCCGGTTTGCGCAGCCAGGCCCCTGCCCTCATTGGGCGCCCTCCGCGACAAAGCCTCGGCACTGCCTGACCGGTTGCGGTGCGTACTTGGGCAAGCTCGGTTCTCTGCACATGAGGAAGACCGAGCTCTTGCTCTCGACCAGTCGCAGGTGCCGGCAGCGATGGCACAGCGAGTCGGGGAATGGCGTACTTGGCACCGTCACTTTGCGGTCGAGACCGTACCATGGGCATGCGTTGCGCCGCGCAGATCTGCTACAAGGCGCCCATGCAAATCGTTGCGGTTTCGACCCTAGTCGTGCTGCTGGCCGCCTGTGGCGGCGCTAACAGCGTCAAAAGTGGATCCGACAAAAAGCCAGGGGAATGGAACGACAGCTCCATCTTCTACCCAAAGGCGCGCCACCAAGAGCGGGCCCTGCACTCCCTCGATGAGGCCCTCACAAACAAAGAGGCCAAGACCATCGCCATCACCAACGCCACCATCATGACGGCGGCGGGTACCAGTATCGACAAGGGCACCATCCTTCTCGAGGGTGGCAGCATCGTCGCCCTCGGCACGGAGCTCACCATACCCGAGGGCGCTCGCGTCATCGATGGCAGCAATCGCTTCGTCACCCCTGGCATCATCGATACCCACTCGCATATCGGTGTCTACTCCTCGCCGAGCACGGAAGCCGGCTCCGACGGCAACGAAGCGGTGGCACCAACCACCGCCCAGGCGCAGGCCGCCTACGGCTACTGGGCACAAGATCCACAGATCACACGGGCACGCGCAGGCGGCATCACCACCGCGCTGATCTTGCCTGGCTCGGCCAATCTCATTGGCGGTCGCGGCTACACCACCATCATGCGACCGGGTGGGCTTGCCAGCGACAACATCTTTCCCGGTGCACCCATGACGCTGAAGATGGCCTGTGGTGAAAACCCCAAGCGTGTCTATGGCGAGAAAGGCGGTCCACAGACTCGCATGGGCCTGTACGCGGCCTTTCGAGCCGCCTACCAGCAGGCCGCCGAGTACAACGTAGCCCTTGCCAAGTACGATCGTGACTACGCTGCCTGGAGAGACAAGAAGGCCAAGCACGACAAGGATGGTTCTGGCGAGGCCGAGTCCGCCCCCGATCGCCCAACGCGTGATCTGGCGCTCGAAACCCTGGCCGCCGTCTTGCGCGGGGAGGTGCTGGTGCAAGTGCACTGCTATCGCGCCGACGACATTCGCCAGATCGTCGAAGTGAGCGATGAGTTTGGTTTCCACATTCGCTCCTTTCACCACGCCATCGAGGCTTACAAGGTTCGCGACATGCTCGTCGAGCACGGCATCAGTATCTCGACCTGGACCGAGTGGTGGGGCTTCAAGATGGAGGCGATGGATGGCATTCCCGAGAATGCCGCGCTGATGACCGACGCCGGCGGGCGCGCGATCGTGCACTCCGACTCGGCCCTGGACATTCAACACCTCAATCAAGAAGCCGCTAAAGGCATGTACGCCGGGCGCGCCGCTGGCATCGCCATCAGCGAGGATCAGGCTCTGCGCTGGATCACGGCCAATCCCGCCTGGGCACTCGGCATCGATTCGGTCACAGGCACCCTCGAGAAGGGCAAGCGCGCCGATGTCGTGCTCTGGTCGGGACATCCCTTCAGCGTCTACAGCCAGGCCGATGTGGTTATTCAGGGCGGCGTGGTCGGCTACGAGCGCGAGCGCGGCCGCGTACCCACTGACTTTGAACTCGGCAACTCGGCCATCGACTCGGCGAACTAGGAGCAAGCCATGATTCCATCCAGCACTCGCATTCGCATCCCCATGTTCCGCCTGAGCGTCATCGCCAGTACCATGGTCGTCGGTCTCGGCATCAGCGCTGGCACCGCCAGCGCGCAGAGCATCGCCATCGAAGGCGCCACCCTGCGCACGCCAGATGGTGACACTGAGAACATCACCATCATCGTCAGCAAGGGCAAGGTCAGTGCCATGGGCGCGGGCCTGGCGGTTCCCGCTGGCGCCACTCGCATCGATGGCAAGGGCAAGGTTGTGACCGCCGGTCTGGTCGCCACCAACAGCAAGCTCGGTCTGGTCGAGATCAACGCCGTCGATGACACCAACGAAGGTCAGTTTGGCGCGGAGCATCCCGTGCACGCGGCCTTTCAAGTGATCGACGGCTACAATCCCAACTCGATCGTCATCGATGTCGCGCGCAACGGCGGTATTACCTCGACCATCTCCATCCCCGACGGCGGTCTCATCGCCGGGCAGAGCGCATGGATGAGCATGGGCGAAGGCAGTGTCGAGTCCAACACCGTCAAAGCCGGCGCCGCCATGCAGATCCAGCTCGGTCGACGCTCGGGTCGAGTTGCCGACGGCTCGCGCGGTCTCGCTGTGCAAAAACTCCGCTCGCTCTTTGCCGATGCCCGCGATTACGCCAAGAACAAAGCCGCGTACAACAAGGGGCAGACACGCAAGTACGGCGCCTCGCACCTGGACCTGGAAGCCTTACAGTTGGTCCTCGATGGCAAGCTGCCCGTGGTCGTCGCAGTCGATCGCAAGAGCGACATCGCCACCGCGCTGCGCCTGGCCAAGGAATTCAAGCTGCGCATGATCCTGCAAGGCGCCACCGAGGCCTGGATGCTCGCCGACGAGCTGGCCGCCGCCAAGGTCGCGGTCATTGTCAATCCCAAGCAAAACCTCCCCGAGTCCTTCGACGAGGTGAACGTGGTCGATGACGCCGCGACTCGCCTGTACAAGGCCGGCGTCGACATCATCATCGCGCCCACCGAGGACGCTTCGAGTGTGCGTACCTTGCGCCAGCTGGCCGGCCTTGCCGTCGGCCACGGCCTGCCCTGGACGGCTGCCCTCGCCGCCATCACCACGGTGCCGGCCAAGGTCTTTGGCGTCGATCGCGGCAACTTGCGTGTGGGGGCTGCCGCTGACCTGGTGCTGTGGACCGGCGATCCGCTGGAACTCTCTTCACGTGCCAGCCTGGTCATGGTTGGCGGCGTGGTGCAGAGCATGGTCAATCACCAGACCCGCTTGCTCGAGCGCTACCGCAAGCGGGGCGGAGCCCGGCCCTGAGGCTCCGGATTCAAGTAAGCGGCCCCTCGGTCAATCAGTAGCAGGGCCGGACTTGACTCGGACGCCGTCCTGGCTACCCTGTCGCCACTTCTATGTCGCGAATCACACTGGCTTTTGGCTGTTTCTTCAAAATGCTCTTCGCGGGATCCCTGCCCGCCAAGGCGGCGGCCTTCTTGCCGGAGGGCGCCCAGCCCAAAAGCCTAGCACCGGCGCCCGCCGCGCCCGCGCCTGCCCCAGAGGTGAAGCAAGAGGTGAAGCAAGCGGCGCCCGCGCCTGCCGCTGACGCCAAAGCAAAAAAGTCAGCGGCCAATCATCATCGCGATGGCAGCCTGGCACTGCTCGCGCTTCTGCAGCGCGAAGGTCGCCTCGTCGACTTTCTGCAAGAGGACATCGAGAGTTTCGACGACGCTGACATCGGCGCGGCGGTTCGCGACATTCACCGCGGCTGCCGACGAGTGCTCAACGATCATCTTAAGCTCGAGGCCGTCATGCCCGGCGCCGAAGAGGACAAGGTCAACGTACCGGTTGGCTTCGATCCCAGCGAGGTGCGACTGCTCGGCGATGTAAAAGGCGAGCCGCCCTTCAAGGGCATCCTTCGCCATCACGGCTGGCGTGTCACCGAGTCGAGCTTGCCCAAGCTCACCGGTGATGTCGATCGCAACATCCTGGCTCCCGCGCAAGTCGAGGTGCAGTAGTGTCGCGCTTCGTCGTCGGCATCGATCTCGGTACCACCAACTGCGCGGTCGCCTATTGCGACACCGAGGTGGAAAGCCCTGCGATCGTCGAATTCGAGATCGAGCAGGTCACCGCAGCCGGCGAAACCAGCAAGCGCCCAACCCTGCCCTCTTTCTTGCTCATGCCTTCGCAACACGAAGTGGCGGCCAACGCCATGAGCCTGCCCTGGAATCAGAGCGCAGACTATTGCGTGGGGACGATGGCCCGCGAGCGCGGCTCCGAATTGCCGCATCGCCTGGTGTCCTCCGCCAAGTCGTGGCTCAGCTATGCGGGCGTCGATCGCAGTGCGGCGATCTTGCCCTGGCGCGGCAGTGATCCGGCGCCCGCAGAAGAAAAGCAGGTTTCGCCCGTAGAGGCCTCTGCGCGCTATCTGGAGCACTTGCGCCGCGCCTGGGATCATCAGATGCCCGCGCCCCTGGCCGAGCAAGACGTGCTCTTGACTGTGCCCGCGTCTTTCGATGTGGTCGCTCGCGAGCTCACCGTCCTTGCTGCGCGCGAAGCTGGGCTCGTCAACGTGACCCTGCTCGAAGAACCGCAAGCCGCCTTCTACTCGTGGCTTGCCAAGAGCGGTGAGAGCTGGCGACAAAGCCTCAAGGCCGGCGACCTGGCCCTGGTCTGCGACATCGGCGGCGGCACATCCGACTTTTCCCTCATCTCGGCCACCGACGATGGCGAGGGCAACCTCAGTCTCGAGCGGGTTGCCGTCGGCGAGCACATCTTACTCGGTGGCGACAACATGGATCTGACCTTGGCGCAGATCGTCATCCAGCGCCTCGGTGACAAGGGCAAGAAGCTGGGCTCCTCGCAGTACCGGGCCCTGGTGCTGGCCTGCGCGCGCGCCAAGGAGCTCTTGCTCAGTGGCGAGGCACCCGCCAAGGTGCCCATCACCATTCTCGGCTCTGGCTCCAAGCTCATCGGTGGCTCTCTCAAGAGCGAGCTACTGGCCTCGGATGTCGACACCCTGCTGGCGGGCTTCTTCCCGCAGGTCGATCGCGAGTCGGCACCCAAGCAGCGTCGAGCCCTCGGCCTCAAGGAACTCGGCCTGCCCTACGCCACCGATCCAGCCGTCACCCGTCACCTAAGTGCTTTTCTTAGCAAGCACGACAAGGAACC
>JAHEAK010000312.1 GCA_024642805.1 Kofleriaceae bacterium
GACGACCAGGTTCGATGGCGAGAGATCGCGGTGCACGATGTTGAAGGGATGACCATCGGCATCCAGGCCCGTCATCGCGTGATCGAGTGCGGAGAGGATCTCGTAGAGGATCCACATGGTCACGCCGATGGGGGCGGGTTGCTGATCCTCGTTGGCCCGCCGCAAGAGCGCTAGGATCGACTGTCCCTCGATGCGCTCCATGGCCAAGAAGTGCACACCCTCGACCTGACCGTGATCGACGACTTGCACAATGTTGGGGTGGGCGAGCGCCTTGGCAATCTCGGCCTCGCGAATGAATTGTTTGATGAGCCCTTGATCGCGGGCGAGTTGGGGCAGGAGACGCTTGATGGCGACCTCTTGCGCAGTGTCGCGATGCACGGCCCGATGGACGGTTGCCATGCCGCCGATGCCAAGACACTCAAAGACGGAGTACGGACCGAACTCCTCACGCCGCCATCTTTGATCCGAACTCTTCATGCTGAATACCGGCTTCGAAAAGCAAGGCGGAGGCCAGCGCCATCGAGTTGATTATAGCGCCCGCCTGGGGTCAGAGATGCCCGTTTTGGCAGCTCCCTCCGGCCGAAAAGCCAGCTGAGGGACAGCTGTCGCCATCGCCAGCCAGCGAAAGGCGGCCCGCAAGGCATGCGTGCCTCGACGATGGTTCTAGGCCTGGGCGCGCCGGCGAATGCCGAGGAAGACCAGTGCCATGAGCAGCAACGCAAAGCCGCGCCCCTCGTTGTCAGCAGCGGCACAACCTGCGCAGCCCGAACCCTTGCCGGTCTTTGGCTTGGTGAGCAGCAGCTCCTCCACCTCATCGGATGGTGGGGTCACTTCCGCAACTTCCACAGGCTCTTCGACCACAGGTGTGGTCTCTTCTGCATCGGCCACGGGACCAAAGCTCACGTTGACGACGTAGGGCTGCTGCGCTTTGCCGCGACGTGCAGAGGGGCGCCCATCTTTGAGGCGTGCTTCCAGGTAGTACTCGATCTTGGGAGCGTTGACGCTTGCCGCGGGAATGTCTCCTCGATAGGTGCAACCGTCGACCTTGCTCATTGGCGCTTCCTGAAAGTCACCGCCATCAGCACCGCGGTACATGACCAGCATCGTGCCGCCGACTAAGAATTTGTCGAGCTTGGCCTCGAGAGTCGTGTCCTTGCCCTCCTGTGCCAGTGGAACCGGCTGATGGAAGAGCCCAAGGAGGGTGTCGCACTTGATGGTCGGGTGCAGCTCCTCAAAGGCCTTGCCAAAGACCACCTTCGATCGGTCATCGGCGTAGTCGGGAAGAGCAACGTCCTCTTGAATGTTGATGGCAGCGGTAAAATGCTCGGTGGCCTTCTTGGTGTTCTTGAAGCCCATCACGTACACGACGCCCAAACGCACGTGGGTTTCCGCTGCAATGGGACGAACGCCAGAGCCTGCCGCCGTGAGTTGTGCAAGCCCCTTTTCCAGGCTGGTCTTGGCGGTCTCGTACTCACCGAGATCGACGTACTCGCGAATCATGCGACTGTCTGCGGCGACCTGGGCCTCGGCCTTGTTGGCGGGCTGGGCCGATGCTGCGGAGCTCCAAATCGAGCTGGCAAATACGATGGCAAGGAGGAGCGCTGGGTTACGCATGCCCGCTCTTTACCACAGCCCTGCAGCCACATCGCGCCATTCTGCGCGTGCTTGAATGAAACTCAGCCCGTAGCCGAGCTAGTTCCGAAAGCGTCGATAGGTGCGTCGCAGCGCCGAGCTTGAGACCCTGAGAATCCGAAAGAAGTCGGCCTTCTTTTGCTGGCGCCCGGGCAGGCGCGGGCCCACCACCAGGACGGCCAACACATAGGCCCCAACCAGCCCATAGGCCCAGATGATCTTGCTGGGCATGACGATGCCGAACACGAAGAGGCCCACCGAACCGACCGCGGCAAAGGCTCCAATTCGAATCCCAAAGTAGTAGGCACTGATGGCACCGATGACGAGAGCCGCGATGATCATGATGACAAGCATAACGCGCCAGCCGGCCATCGGCTCTGCGAGTTTGTGAATGGCGACCACGATGCCAGTAGTTTTAGCTACCTACGAGGAGACTGGCGACAGGACTCTGGCTTTTTGGCACACTATTCGCGAACGCGGGGGTCTGCGATCGTGCTTTTCGCATCGGCAATGTGAGTACGGCCGTTTTTTTAACCAAGCCTATCGGCAACTCGTGCGTCTAACCTTTGTATGACGGTGAAGAGACAGGCACAGGCTGCCACGGTCCTGGTGGACCGCGCCAAGGCCGGTGATCGCTCTGCATTTGAAGAGCTGGTCCGTCGCTACCGCAGTCGTATCCTGGCCCTGGCCCTGCACCTCTCTGGCAACGAGAGCGAGGCGGAGGACATCACCCAGGAAGTCTTCCTGAAGGCCTACCAGAAGATCGCCGATTTCGAAGGGCGATCGCACTTCTTTACCTGGGTCTATCGCATGACGGTGAATCGCAGCCTCAATGCCAGGCGCGATCGCAAGCGCCGCCGCGAAGAGACCCTCGATGATCCGCGAATTGATCGCGCTGTGCTCATCGATGCCGAGGGTGATCCGGCGAAGGCCACGGCCCTGCGAGCAACCTATGCCCGCCTTTTGCAGGCCCTCGACGCATTGTCCCCAAAGATGCGCACCTCGGTGGTCCTGGTGGTTCTGCAGGGCCTCAGCCACGAGGAAGCCGCTGTCGTGCAACAGTGCTCAGCGGGCACCATCGCCTGGCACATCCATCAAGCCAGAGGTCGGCTTCGCGCGACCATGGAAAAGGCCAGCCCACCGCCCTTTCGGGGCAAGAGCAGAGCACTTTCCGACGAACTCACCAATCTCCTCAACGATTGGCTCCTGCCCTGCCCGCAGATTGGCTAAGCCCTGCGGGCACTGGGCGTTTCGGCGCTGCCTCGAAGGCCTCTGCTTGAGCCCAGCCCAGGTAGCAGCCTGAGCACCTGAGGCAGGCGCTTCCGCCCACGAGTTGACACTCGAAATCGCCAGTCGATATCGTGTCAATTGCCAGTGCACGAGAGTGGCTCATACACAGCGGGAGCCCATCGCTGATCATCGCGAGCCTCATTCTCGCCGCCGTCGTGCTGTGCGCCTTGCTGCAGCCTCAAGTCGGCCGACTGCAGCTGCGCGCCCACTGGGCAGCACTCGGTGGCGCTATCGCCATGATCCTGACCGGCCACGTCTCTTTTCGCGAGGTCGGCCAGTCGCTGCGCTTCGTCGGTCCGCCGCTCACCACTTTGATCAGCTTGATGAGCATGACGCTCATCGCCGAGAAGGTTGGCTTCTTCGTGGTCTTCACTCGCTGGCTCGCGCGCGTGTCCCGGGGCGATGCCAAGCGACTCTTCACCTACCTCTTCTTCGGCGGCACACTCATCGGCGCACTCTTCACCAACGACGCCGCTGTCCTCATGTTGACCCCTTTGGTGTGCACGCTGCTCGCTGAGATTTCCACCAAGAACTGGAACGATCGCTCTCAGCTGCCCTACTTCTTCGCTGTTCTGTATGTCGCCAACATGGTTGGTCTCTTGGTGATTAGCAATCCCATCAACATCGTCGTCGCGCGCGGCTTTCGCATTAGCTTCTTGATGTACGCCAAGTGGATGGTCCTACCGGCGCTTGCCAGCATCGTCAGCAGCTACCTGGCCCTGATCTACTACTTTCGACACGACCTCCCCGCTCGCTACGAGGTTTCCCAGCGAGCGCGAACCCACGTTGGCCAACCGCGTTTCCGAAAGCTCACTGCGATCGTCCTGGTCCTCACCCTCATCGGCTTCTTCACACAGGGCCTCACGAAGCTGCCCTTGCACATCGTCGCAGGCACTGGTGCAGCGACCCTGCTTCTGGCCTACTGGCGCAGCGAGCACGGCCAGCTCACGCCCATTGTCACGGGCATAGCCTGGGACGTGGTGCTCTTCGTCAGCGCCATCTTGATCGTCGCCCTTGGTGTGCGCAATGCGGGCCTCACCGCCGAGCTCGGCACCCATCTGCTGGCCATCCACCACAAGAGCCACGCCCTGGGCCTGGCCGCCACCAGTGGCAGCGCGGCAGGGCTCTCCGCCCTCATGAACAATCACCCGGTGGCCTACACCATGGCGCTATCGATCGAAGACATGCATCTGAGCCCTGGCCTAAACCACAGCTACGTCTTTGCAGCGCTGATCGGCGGCGACCTCGGTCCCAAGATGCTTCCGATCGGCAGTCTCGCCGCCCTGCTCTGGTTCCGCCTGCTCCGCAATCACGGCATCGAGGTTTCGTTTCGCGAGTACATCAAGCTGGGCGTACCCGTGACCATCCTGGCTATCGCCGCGGCGCTAGGTGTTTTGCTACTCGAAATAGTAATCTTCTGATCCGGCGCCTCGAGTCAATCTCGAAAGACCACGGTAAGTTCTGGGACGGCGGTTTGTGGCAAGTCGACCACGGCGCTTGCCCCTTCGACCGAGAAGGCCTCTCGGCGGTCCTCGTTTGGATTTCCCGCGAGGAAGAAGAAGACCAGGCTTTGGCCACTGTTCCAGGTTGGCCGATCGACGTTGTCCTGGATGAGCGGGGACAGATCCGGGGTCGTTTGCCCAGGTCCCGTCTCAAACCGCGACCACTCTGGCGGGTCCCACGGCTGCAGGTTTCCGGGAACACGGTTGGAAATATCACCATCGCCGCCGGCCAGGGGGGCGGCGGGAACCGCCGAATCGATCGCTAATACCAGGTTGATTGAAGAGGTTCGAGTCGACTCGCCCGTGAAGCGAATGCTCGCCGACTTGATGGTCGCACCGAGTGGAATCTGGATGTCGGAAAACTCAATTGCCACCAGCGTCGGTCCCACGTCGAATCCGATGTCGAGATCCGTACTCAGCAGATCGACGACTTGGGACTCTTCGTTTTCCTCGCTGTCGGCAAAGGCCGGCACGACTAGCGTGGTGTCGCCAGCGTCGGGTGGCAGTGCATCGGCCGCGTCGACGGGCAGCTCAAGCGCTGCGTCGATGTCCGTGCCTCCTACAGGCTGTTGTTCAAAGAGCAAGCTGCAGGCGCACAAAGGTAGGAGGGCAGCGGGTGCCACACGCCAGCCCTGCCCCACGTGCCGTGCCCGCGACCTATTCGGTAGCGGTGAGATCGCTGGTCTCCTTGGCAATGTCGCCCTGCCAGTTGTTGTCCGCGCCGCTGTTGCGCTCGAGCTTGGCCTGGCGCTGGGCCTCGACCAGGTTGGCGTGAGTGGAGAAGTGCGGAAGGCTGTGGCCCACGCAGTCCTGCAAGCGCTCAAACTTGTGATCGACGGTGAACTTGAGCAGCTCCTCGGTGAGCTCGCCGATCATCTTATAGCCGCGCAACATGGCACCGGTGCACACCTGCACGGTGTGGGAGCCGAGCAGCATGAACTGGGCCGCGTCCCAGCCAGTCTCGATGCCGCCCATGCCAGAGATGCTGACGGTCTTAGGAATGTTCTTAGCAATCTCCATGACGTGGCGCAGCGCGATGGGGCGCACAGCCTGCCCGGAATAGCCGCCGGGCACCGTCGCGCCAGCCACTGTCGGCTGTGGCAAGAGGGTCTTGGGATCGATGCCAATGACCGAGAGGATGGTGTTGATGGCGGAGATACCGTCGGCACCCGACTCAACGGCGGCGATGGCGGCGTCCTTGGGATGGGTGACGTTCGGCGTCATCTTGGCCCAGACGGGAATCGTCGAGACCTCTTTGACCCACTTGACCACCTCGGCGACACAGCTGGGGTCCTCGCCCATGGCCAGGCCCATCTTGCGCTCGGGCATGCCGTGCGGGCAGCTGAGGTTCATCTCAAAGGCATCGACGCCCGTCTCTTGCACGCGCTTTACGATCTCGTGCCAGTTCTCCTTCTTGTGCTCTTCCATGATCGAGGCGACCAGCACGCGATGTGGATACTGCTTCTTGAGCTGGCGCAGCTCGTCGAGCCAGGTCTCGAAGGGGCGGTCACTGATGAGCTCGATGTTCTCGAAGCCGACCACCTCATCGGAGTCGCGGCCTTTGAACTTGCCGTAGCGCGGAGCGACGTTGACAACCTTGGAGGCGTCGAGCGAGATGGTCTTGCAGACCACGCCGCCCCAGCCAAGGTCGAAGGACTTGGCGATGACCTTGGCGTTGGTGCCAGGAGGGCCCGATCCGAGAAGGAAGGGATTCTCGAATTTGATGCCGTTAACCTCGATTGATAGATCTTTTGCCATGATGTCCTCGTTTGGTTTTAGTCGACCACGGAAGCGGTTGACATGGGGCCGCCTGCAGGCGGCGGAAGAAGAGTAGAACCGATGAAGTGCGCCGTGCCAGCCACCAGGAAGGCGACGAACCATCCCCAGCTGTACAGCCCCGCGAAGAAGCTATTGGTGGTGA
>JAHEAK010000313.1 GCA_024642805.1 Kofleriaceae bacterium
AGATTCGCACGCTCAACTGCTCATCTGGACAAGATGGAGTCTCCCGCCAAGTTGACTTCAATCGGCCAGCGGATACGCTGGGTCCCGGCTACAGAGCCAGGGCCCATCGCCACCGAGACATGACATGAACGACGTTTCTGAAGAGCTGCACCGCATCCGCCACTCTCTCGCCCACGTGCTTGCCCAGGCCATGCAGCGCTACCGCCCTGGCACCAAGCTTGGCTTTGGTCCCGCGATTGCCGATGGCTTTTACTACGACTTTCTCTTGCCCGAGCCCGTCACCGAAGAGGATTTGCCGGCCATCGAGAAGCTCATGGTCGAGATCATCAAGGAAGGCCAGGAGTTCTCCAGCGAGGACTTGAGCATTCCCGACGCCATCGCGCGCATTCGCGACATGGGCGAACCTTACAAGGCCGAGTACGCCCAAGAACTCGCCGACAAGCAGGGCTTTTCGACCCTCAGCTTCTACAAGAACGGCAGCTTCGTCGACATGTGCGAGGGCCCGCACGTCGCCACCACCAAGGACATTCCGCGCAACGCCTTCAAGCTGCACAACATAGCCGGGGCCTACTGGCGCGGTGACGAGCGCAACCAGATGCTCACCCGCATCTACGGCTGGGCCTTCGAGGACAAGGGCCAGCTGCGCGACTACCAAAAAGCCCGCGAAGAGGCCGTCAAACGCGATCACCGCAAGCTGGGCAGCGAGCTCGATCTCTACATCATCGACGACCGGGTCGGCCCCGGATTGCCGCTCTGGCTGCCCCACGGCACCGTCATCTGCGACGAGCTGCAAAAGCTCGCCGAAGAGTTCGAGTTCATGGATGGCTACCAGCGGGTACGCACGCCGGTCTTGACCAAGGGCAGCCTGTACGAGACCTCGGGGCACCTCGAGCTCTACAAAGAGGTCATGTTCCCTGGCATGAAGCTCGGTGACGGCACGGGCGCCGATGCCGATGATTACTACCTGCGGCCCATGAACTGCCCGCATCACCACATCGTCTACAGCTCGCGGCCGCGCTCGTATCGCGAACTGCCGCTGCGCCTGGCCGAACATGGCCACACCTTCCGCAACGAGCGCTCGGGGACCTTGCACGGTCTCACCCGCGTTCGCGCCATGTGCATGAACGACGCGCACATCTACTGCACCAAAGAACAAGTACGCGACGAGTTTGTGCGCGTGCTCGACCTGCACAAGCGCTACTACGATCTCCTCGGCCTCGACGATTATTTCTTCCGCCTGTCCATGTGGGATCCCGAAGATCCCAAGGGCAAAGAGAAGTACGTCAACGATCCGGCCGGTTGGGAGTACAGCACCGACGAAGTGCGCGCCGCCATGCAGCAGAGCGGCTTGCCCTATCGCGAGGTCGTCGGCGAGGCGGCCTTCTACGGCCCCAAGATCGACATCCAGTTTAGGACCGTTGGCCTCAAGGAGTTCACGGTCTCGACCACGCAGCTCGACTTCGCGGTGCCGCAGCGCTTCGTCGATCGCGGCATCGATTGCACCTACGTTGACAAGGACGGCGTCAAGAAGGTGCCCTACGTCATTCATCGCGCGCCGCTCTCGACCCATGAGCGCTTCGCCAGCTTCCTCATCGAGCGCTTCGGCGGCGCGATGCCTACCTGGCTCTCGCCCGTGCAAGTGCGTCTCTTGCCGGTTGGCGCTGACTTCTCGGCCTATGCCGACAAAGTCTGTGCCGAGCTTCGCAAGCACTTCATCCGCGCCGAGGTCGATCATTCCAACGACAGCCTGGGCAAGAAGATCCGCCAGGGCACCGTACGCAAAGTACCCAACCTGCTCGTGCTTGGCGCCAATGAAGTCGAAAACGACAGCGTCACCGTGCGCCGCTACGGCATTCAAGAGCAGCGCACCTATTCGGTGGCTGAGTTCACGGATCGACTGCTCAAAGAGATCAAGGCGCGCAAGCACGTCAAGGTCTGGGATGATGCCGACGCCCTCATGAAGTAGTTGCGTGGCCAGGCCGGGGTGGGTGAGACGAGCTCCCATCCCTGGTGCTGCGCTGGCCTACTGAGCATTGTCTAGTGCTTGCGCGAGACTCCGGATGGAGCGCTCCACCTTTTCCCGCGCGGCTGCCTCGCGCGGCCTTCCAGCCTTGTTAAGGTCGGCGCATGAAATCCTCTGCAATGCTCGTGAGTGCGCTCGCCCTGCTGGTTGCCGGCTGTGGCCCCAAATCGAAGACCTCGCCCGTCGACCCGAGCAAGGGCTCGGAGTTGAGTGCGCAGTCGACGACGAGTGCTGAGTCGTCGACGCCGCCGCTGGCCGAGAAGTCACCTGTCAGCGACGCCTACCATGGCGAGACGATCGTCGATGACTATCGCTGGCTCGAGAACTGGGAGGATCCCAAGGTGCAGGCCTGGACCAAGGAGATGGACGGGCACACCAGGGCGCAGCTTGCCTCGCTGCCCGAAGTGAGCGCTATCCAGAAACGAGTCGAATCCGTGCTCTCGCAGGCATCGGTGTCCTACTACGGGCTCAGCCCCTCGAAGGGGCGCTTCCTGGCACTCAAGAACCAGCCGCCCAAGAAGCAGGCGCTCTTGGTCGAACTGGCCTCTCTCAACGATCTGAGTGCTGAGCGCGTCGTTCTCGATCCCAATGAGCTCGACGCTTCTGGATCGACGACCATCGACTTCTATCGCCCATCTCCGGACGGCAAGATGGTTGCGCTCTCGATGTCCAAGGGCGGTTCCGAGAGTGGAGACGTCTTCGTCTACGAGGTGGCAACGGGCAAGCCCGTGCACGAGCAGGTGCCTAGGGTCAACGGCGGCACGGCCGGCGGCGATCTGGTCTGGGATGCCGACAGCAAGGGCTTCTTCTACACCCGCTACCCACGCGGTGAAGAGCGCCCGGCGGCGGATGCCGACTTCTTCATGCAGGTCTACTACCATCGGCTCGGCACGCCTACCGAAGGCGATCGCTATGAGCTTGGCAAAGACTTTCCACGCATCGCCGAGATCGAGCTGACCATGCACCCGGCAAGCGGCCGCTTGCTGGCGACCGTGCAAAATGGCGACGGCGGTGAGTTCGCCCACTATCTGCGCAGCAAGAAGGGCACCTGGACCCAGCTGAGCAAGTTTGGCGATGGCCACGTGCAATTCGTCTTTGGACCTGGCAGCGACTTGTTGGTCATCTCCAATCAGGATGCCCCACGCGGCAAGGTCTTGCGCATGAAGGAGAACAGCACGGTCGACAAAGCCAAGCTCGTCATTCCGCAATCGGAAGACACCATCGTGAGCTCCTTTTGGGGTGACCGCTCGCTGCTCAACGTCGGCAAGAAGATCTATCTGACCTATCAGCTCGGCGGTCCCTCTGAGCTGCGCGTCTTCGACCTCGATGGCAAGAGCCTGGCAGCCCCCGAGCAGCTCACCAACGGCAGTGCCAGCGGCATGGTTGCCCTCGAGGACGGCAGCCTCGCCTTCCAGAACGGCTCGTGGACCAGCCCCGGAGCCTGGTATCGCTTTGACGCCAAGAGCGGCAAGACGGAGAAGACGGCCCTTGCCGAAGACGCGCCCATCGATCTGAGCAAGGTGCGGGTCGAGCGCAAGTTCGCCACTTCCAAGGACGGCACCAAGGTGCCCGTCAACATCATGATTCCGCCAGGTGCCTCATTGGATGGCAGCACGCCGGCGCTGGTGACCGGCTACGGTGGCTACGGCGTCAACCTGACTCCGCGCTACAAGACCAGCCACGCACTCCTGCTCGAGCAGGGGCTCATCGTCGCGGTAGTCAACCTGCGCGGTGGTGGCGAGTACGGCGAGGATTGGCATCGCGCTGGCAATCTCACCAACAAGCAAAACGTCTTCGACGATTTCACATCTGCCTTGCAGATGATGGTCGAGAGCAACTACACATCGCGCGACAAGCTCATCATCGAAGGCGGCAGCAATGGCGGCCTCTTGATGGGGGCGGTCATGGTGCAGCACCCCGATCTAATGAAGGCCGTGGTTTCTCACGTCGGCATCTACGACATGTTGCGCGTCGAGCTCTCACCCAACGGTGCCTTCAACATCACCGAGTTCGGAACCGTCACCGATCCAGCGCAGTACAAAGCCCTGCGCGCCTACTCGCCGTATCACAACGTCGTCGACAAGGTTGCCTACCCACCGCTCTTCTTGCTCACCGGTGCCAATGATCCACGTGTCGATCCGATGCAGTCGCGCAAGTTCGCTGCTCGCGTGCGCGCCGCTACCGAGGACAAGACGCCCGTTCTCTTGCGCACGAGTTTCAACACCGGTCACGGCATGGGCACTCCTCTAAGCGAGCGCATCGCCCAGACGACCGATGTCATGGCCTTTGTGCTCAGCCAGCTGGAACGACCTTTTCAGGCCACACCCTGAGCTCACGGCCTCCCGGGGCGGGCCAGCGGGCCAGGGGGCGGCTCATCGATCGGGATTGATTCCTGCAGAGGCTAGCGCCGTGCCTCTGTCTTCAGCACCTTACGCGGCATTCTCGTTGCCAAAGGCAACGGGACGTTGCCAATGTGCACGTGCGCGTTGGCAGGCAGCGAATTTCCTGGAATCTGCTTCACCCGCCACGCTAGCGTGTGGCCCCTCCCCGGAGTCCCGATGAGCCCGCCTGCACCCGCATTTCCATTCCGCGCCGCACGGTCGCCGCTCCCAGGGCTGCTCCTGAGCCTACTCATGGTCCTGGGCCTGTGCCTGGCGCTGTCTGCCGGCGCCTGTAGCGACGATGATGGCGGCCGCGTCCGTCTCTATCACACCGAGCCGCTCGCTCCCGGTCTTGCGCAAGACGAGGTCGAAGCTCTCGAGCACCTGGGCCCGACCATCTACGAGACCGGCGTCAACTTCGGCGTCTTCTCGGCCAACGCGACACGCATCGACATCCTGCTCTTCGAGGATCCAGAGAGCACGTTGCCGACTCGACAGTTTCCCATGCAGCGCTTTGGCGATGTCTGGAATCTCTTCGTGGAGGGCATCGGTCGCGGTCAGCATTACGGCTACGTCGCCTGGGGCCCCAACTGGCCCGAGAACGACGAGTGGTTTCCGGGCTCCATCCACGGCTTCATCGCCGACGTCGATGCCGACGGCAATCGCTTCAATCCCAACAAGCTCTTGCTCGATCCCTACGCCAAGGCCATCAACCGCGATCACAACTGGAGTGAGGCCAGCTTGGCCAGTGGACCGGCTCGCACACTTTCCACCTACGCCGCTTCGGCCAAGTCGATCGTCTGGTCGAGCGAATACACATGGAGCGCTGAGGAAGAAGCCTTCCGCACCAGCCGCGAGGATCCCGAGCTCGAAGGCCATCGCTGGAGCGACCTGGTCATCTACGAGGTGCATCCCAAGGGCTTCACCGCATCGCCAGCATCCGCCGTCGATCATCCAGGCACCTATCGCGGCTTTGCCGAGAAGGCCGATTACTTCAAAGACATGGGCATCAGCGCGGTCGAGCTCATGCCGATTCACGAGAAGCCTCTCGACGGCGGCTACTGGGGCTACAACAACCTCAACTTTTTCGCGCCGGAGCTGTCGCTGGCCTCCACGCCTCGACCTCTCGAAGTCATCGATGAGTTCAAGGCGATGGTCGACGAGCTTCATCAGCGCGACATCGAGGTCATCGTCGACGTGGTCTACAACCACACCGGAGAAGGTGGCCTATGGCGCGAGAACATCGAGCTGACCGACACCATTTTGGATCCGACCTCGTATGGCGATCTCATCAACTTCGATCCCAAGGAAGTGGCCGGCCTGTACTCATTCCGCGGCCTGGACAACAAGTCCTACTACGCCCTCGACGAAGACAATCAGACCTATTGGAACAACACCGGGGTTGGCAACCAGACGCGCCCCAACACGCCGGTCATGCGCAAGCTCATCATGGACTCGCTGCACTTCATGGTCGAAGAGCTGCACGTCGATGGCTTCCGCTTCGACCTGGCGCCCATCCTGGGCGCGTCTTCGATCGACCCCAATAGCTGGGAGAACGTGGCAGACAGCGTGCTGCAGGAGATCGTCGACGATCCGATCCTGCAGAAGCACAACATTCGCGTCATTGCCGAGCCCTGGGCCGCTGGTGGCAACTACAGCTGGAGTCTTGGCGCCTTTCCCGCGGCTAGCGCAGGGCAGGGCAAGGTCGGCTGGTACGAGTGGAATGCCTACTTTCGCGATTGGTGGC
Source organism: Kofleriaceae bacterium (assembly GCA_024642805.1). Taxonomy (GTDB): domain Bacteria; phylum Myxococcota_A; class Polyangia; order Haliangiales; family Haliangiaceae; genus NORP324. The sequence goes on from JAHEAK010000313.1 coordinate 6,152, forward strand.
GGGCTTTCATCAACAACGATGGTTGGCTGCTGAGCAGCAAGGAGGGCCTGGCTGACGGCGGCTTCACTCTCACTGGCAGCTACGATGTCTTTGCGCCCAGCCAGCGTCGCCCCTATCACTCGGTCAACTTCATCACCGTGCACGACGGTTTCACAATGTACGACCTGCTCTCCTACGATGAGAAGCAAAACG
>JAHEAK010000314.1 GCA_024642805.1 Kofleriaceae bacterium
GAGGAAACGAAGACGCACGACTTGCCAAATGGCGGGAAGGCGTTCCAGGCAGACGTGCCGGGTAAGGTTCCCGGTTCAAAGGCTACCTACGAGAAACAGGTGGGCGCAGACGGCAAAACCCTCGAATATACGAAGACAACGTATGACCCCGATGGCAACATTGTTCACGTCAAGGACAAGATCCGGGGAACGACCATCGAGTAGGCAATCCTGGGAGCAACGACATGAATGAGCGAATAGAAATGCTGCAACAGCTCCTCGCAGATCCGTCACGCGCCGCCGAGATGCAGACTGGGCTTGCCGAGCATCCCTGGGATTCCGATCAAGAGTTGGTCCTGCTCACAAGAGAGCAGCTTTGCCGGGTCTTGGAAGCATTCCTCGCTGGCAAGGTCGATGCTGCCTGCTTGGAACTCTGGGCGGACGTGGTTGAGGGCCGGGATGACATTGGTCGCGAGAGCAGCTACGAAGCCCTGCTCAACGATGCAGTCCACTACTTGGCAAACCCGGCGACCGAGGGCTCGTTGACCACCACCAATGCAGGTGACTGGTTGAAGCGCCTGCGGGCATAGCCGCTTCCAAAACGAATCACAGACCAGACCTCACAGACCAGACCGAGGAACTTCTTTCGAAGCTCGATCACACAGACCAGACCGAGGAACTTCTTTCGAAGCTCGATCAAGCGAGCGTCCAACAGACTACGTCGGCCGCATCTATGGTGCTGGCAAGTCTGGCGGCACTACAATCCACTCGCGTTTTTCTGCCTCTAACCAGCTTCAAACGCAACGACACCCGCCGCGCTTCGCGCAGCGAGCATTCCTCGGCGAATGTGCCCGATTCAACCGTCGGCGCAGCGCGCACCAAACTGTCTGACGAAGCGATAGGTGCCGCAGGGAAAAACGACATCAACGATGCCCGACAAGAACGCGAGTCGCCTCTCGGCATGCTCGTAGACAAACTGGCCGAGCTCGCGCAATCGTTCGATGCGCCGCCACTTGTCTTGGCAGGCCAGACGTGGTGACAGCCCGCGCCGTGGGGCCGCCGACTTGGGCGAGACCTCGACGCGCTGCGCTTTGACGGCGCTCGCACCCTTGAAGCTCTTGCCCTCGGCCTTGGCGCGGTCCCGTAACTCCTTTTCCCGAGCCGACACCGCTGCTTTGACGACATCGTCCGCACGCTTGTGATCGACCCCGATAGGCGGCGCGGTGAGTACCAGGTCGAGCTTCGACGGCAATCGGCCTCCGGCTTCTTCACCGCGAAAGAAGAAGCTCGGTCGCTTCGCCTGATACTTGCCCTGTCGAAACAAACGCACGCCCGGCCAGTCGCCACCGTGTGACACCAAGAGCGCGGCCACGGGGTTGGCTAAGGTGTAGACCGTCTTGGCGAGTACATCGACGTCCGACTCGAGCAGCACATGGCTGGTTTGTGCACCGCCGGCCCAGAAGTTTTCCCAGCGACCGTGCAGGCAGTTGAGCGAGCGAGCGATGAGCTTGTTGAGCTCCTCGGTGAAGACGGGCAGGGTGCCGTCCTGGTCGGTGAGGATGATGTGATAGTGGTTGGAGAGGAAGGTTAGGGCGTGGATGAGTACGCCCGAGCGATGCTGGGCGAGGGCGACGCAGTAGCGGATGCAGGCGTTGATCTCTGTCGACGGCCGCATCAGAAGAAGCCGCTGCGTCGTGCGGCGGGTGATCATGTAGGTCGTGTTGCGGTGGATAGGTCGGGGGCGCACATGGACTGTATCGGCGACGAGGGCCCATCGTTGCGTGGAAAGTTCCTCGGTGCGGGGCAAAAAAGGGGGGCCGCGTCCCCCTCGTGGGTGGGGCCGACCGCTCGTGGGCGCACCATTCGCCCGATGTGGGCGATCGCGATCCTGGGTACTTTCAGGCCGGCACGCCACATGCTTTGTGAGAGCGCATGACTACTGCGAATCTCGAAGTCTGCCTGCTCGCCTCACCCGTCAGCGGAGTCATTCAGGAGCTGCGTGCTTTGCTCGGTCCAGCCAACGCACTGCCTCACGAGATTCTCGAATGCATCGATGCCAGCTACTGCGACCAAAGCGACGCTCTGACCCTTCGTCTGCGTTTCAGTGAAGAGGTCAGCGACCCACACAGTCGCCAGCAATTGATCGGCTATCTACGTGAGCTTGGACTCGAGGTTGTCGTGCCACAAGCGCTCACGCCCTTCGAGCGCGCAAAGTTCGAGAACCAACTGCGCGATCAGTTCGGCTTTCGCGTGCGTCGTCACCCTAGCCTCGACACTCCCTGCGTCCTGCCTGGCATCATCGACAGCTTGGAGCAGCATCTGGCAGCGGCCCGCGCCCGCCACATTCGCCGACTCACCACCGAGCTAGATGCGCAACCAAGCACCGTCATCAGGGAGTTCATGGCCGGCGACGCGCCTCACGAGCGCCAAAGCACCCTCGACGCGCTCGACCTGGTCATCAGCGATCTGGCTGTGCCGCAGGACGTGGCCTCAGGTTCCAGCGACTCCCTGGATATCTTCGTGGCGCCCGAGCCACTGCGCCCACCGACTGGCAAGGGCAAGGTAGTGGCACGAGCAGACCTACCCCTGCGCATGGAGACCTTTGGCGCACTCGATGACATGATCGCAAACCTGCCCAAGCGCGCTCGCACTCGCGACGCACTGGCTGAGCTGCTCGACGACCTCTAGTCGGTATTGGAGTAGTCTTGCCGGCATGGGAATGAAAGCCCGAAGCGTGCATGTCTCCATGGCCTCGTTCATCGCGGCAGCGCCCGCCGAGCGAAAGGCCGATCTGGAAGTTCTCGATACGCTCATTCGCGCCAACGCGCCAACGCTCACCCCCGTAGCGAGCAGCACTGTGATGGGCTATGGCCGCTTTCACTATCGCTATGCCAGTGGGCGCGAGGGCGAGGCCTTTAAGATCCGTGTGGTCTGTAACCAGGGTGGATTGTCGCTGCATTGTCTTGCCGCCGATGAGCAGGGGTACATCGCCGAACGCTTCGCGCCCCGACTGGGCAAAGCGCAGGTTGGCAAGAGCTGCGTCAGATTCAAGCGACTCTCAGATCTCGAGCTCACGGCTCTGGCTGAACTGGTTCGGGCGACAGCGCGCGCCGCGTGGGCCTAGCCGAGGGGCCAATGTCGGATCAAGCTCGCATGGACCACACCGAAGAGGTACGTGGACCTGCTCAATCCTCTCACTCCCATTTGGCTACCCGCCACGGTAGTTTACCGACGCAATTGCGCTATTATTGGAGAGGTGTGGAGGATGCTCGTGGGGGGGGCGGCGCTTTGCCTGTGCCTGAGTACGCGAACGGCGATCGCCGACACGCCCGCGTCTACGGCCAGCGGGGTGCGAGCCGAAGGAGAGGCGCTTGGTAAGAAAGGCCTCTTTGTCGATGCCATCGAGCGATTCAAGAAGGCAGAGGCACTGGAGCCCGCTGCTGAGAACGACTGCTTCGTGGCCATTAGTTATGCGCGCCTGAAGAAGTGGACGCAGGCAAAGCTCTTTATCGAGCGATGCCGCTCGCGCACCGGCGGCGTTCCCAAGCTCGCCTGGTATGGACAGGCCGAGTCCCTCATCAATAACAGCCTCTCGAAGGAAGGCTACGCGACGATTCTTCTGCGCTCCGCTCCTCTGGGTGCACGCGTCCATCTCGATGGCACCCCTGAGGACGAACGCTTCGAGACACCCATTAGTCTGTGGCTGCCCGCGGGTAGTCACGCGATTACTGTCGAGAAGGACGACTTTGCCAGTGGGCACGCGGAATTGCTTGCCGTAGCGCAGCAACGAAGAACAGAAGAAGTCGTACTGCAAGCTCTGGTTGTTGAGCATAAGGAGACGCCGGAGACCGTCGAGACGCCTGTGACTGGCGAGACCGCTACAACCGTCGAGACCGCAGCTCTCGTCGAGGCGTCGCCCGTAGAAATTGAGTCGAGCGAAGTGACTTACCCGCAAGCATCGCACACCGCCGCATGGCTGTCCTTTGCAGCTGGGGCATCGTGTCTCGCCGGAGGGATGGTCGCCCACGGCTATGCATCCTCATCCCGATCAAGGGCGCAAGATCCCGCCAACGACTATGATGCCGAGATCGAAAGCTTCAAACGTCGAAGGCTTATCACCGTGTCTCTCTACGGTGCTGCAGGGGTGTTGGGTGGCCTTGGTACCTATTTGTTGATGCGCGACTCAGCAAGCGAGGGCGCACAATCTGGGCTCTCTGTGGATGTGAGCGCAGATTCGACGCATGCAAGTGTGGGGCTAGGAGGGCAATTTTGAGCAAGGGCGACTCGAACATCCCGCAGACTCTGCACGCGGAAATGTACTGCGCGACCTGTGACAGGTCCTATTCAGCCCATGAGCAGACTTGCCCAATCGATGGCACGGCGCTTGTGGGTGTGCACATGGCCGAGCCGGCATCCATGACCGGTCGGGTTCTCAATGGCCGCTATCGACTGCTGGACCAACTGGGTAGCGGCGGTATGGGTGTGGTCTATCGCGCGACCCAACTGGATCTCGATCGCGAAGTTGCCATCAAACTCATTCGAAGCGAGTTTGCCCAGAAGCCCGACACGGCGAAACGCTTCCTGCGCGAGTCGAGAATTTGCGGCAAGCTTTCCAATCCCCACATCGTCAACGTCCAGGAGATGGGCCGCTCGGAAGAAGGCGAGCTCTTCTTAGCGATGGAGCTTCTGCGAGGGCGTTCTCTCGATGAGGTACTCAAGAGCTCGCAAGCACTTCCAGTCGAGCGCGCTGCCTGGATCGTGTCGCAGGTGTGCGAGGCGCTGGTGGCGGCGCATGCCATGGACGTCGTGCATCGCGATCTGAAGCCGCACAACATCATGATCCTCGACAATCCGCCCGGTCGGGATTTCGTCAAGGTGCTGGATTTCGGATTGGCAAAGAGCCTCGCTGCCGATAGCAGCGTGACCCAGAGTGGTTCGCTCGTTGGAACGCCGCTCTACATGCCGCCGGAGATGTTGTTGGACGGCAAGGTCGACGCTCGGAGCGATCAGTATTCTCTTGGCGTCATCTTCTATCAACTCGTAGCCGGGGTGCTGCCCTTCCAGGCCGAGACCATACCGGGGCTACTTCTCAAGCAGGCACATGCCGCCCCCGACCCCTTGCCGGAGAGCATTCCAGCGGCTGTGCGCGATGTGATCTTGCGCTTGTTGTCCAAGCAACCGAGCGAGCGCTACGAGTCGGCGGCCGCGGCTCGAGCGGCCATCGTCGCGGCAGTGGGACTGAGTGAGGAAGGCTTCGATAGTTTTCCAGTCGCTCGAGCCCACGTGCAGGCTCGGTCCAGGGCCACGACCGTGGATTCAGAGGAAGTCGTAGCATCGACACAAGCTGCTCTTCCAACGGGCAAGCAGTTGCCGCGGGCCAGGCTTTGGATGGGCGGAGTGGTGGCGCTGGTCGCGGGACTGGCGCTTTTGCTCATCGTTGGCAAGGGCTCCGAGCCAAGACCTGAGCCTGGTGCGGCGGCCCCTCCAAAGGAAGTGCCACGAGCGGAGGCGACGACCAAAGCACTTCCTGACGTGGCAGACCCTGTGCTTGCCGTGGCGCCCGCCGATGCCGGCGTGGCTGTGGCAAGCGAGACTCCTGAGGTGGTTGAAGCCGTCTCCACTGTCGAGCTGCGTTTCACGTCCTCGCCGTCTGCAACCCTGGTTGTTGCTGGCCAGGAGATTGGAAGTACGCCGCAGACGCTAGAGGTCGAGGCCTCGGACGTGGGGCTAGAGGTGTCTTTGCGTCGCAAAGGCTACGAGCCCATCTCGCTGCAGGTCATTCCATCCAAGAGCCAAGCATTTGCCGAGACCCTCAAACGAATACGAAAACACCACACATCCTCCGGAGCTCACGATTCAAGCCTTCCCTTCTAGTCGCTCGCCTTGGATGATCGCGACCACCTGCCTTGGGGCTGTGGTGCTGGCGGGATGTTTGTCGACGCCAGGACGGCCGGCGCAAAACGGTGATGGCGGCATCAATGATGGTGGCAGCATCGATGCGGATGTTGCTGGCGATCCCGATGCGGCGCTTCCACAGGGAAGGCTTCGGCAGGTTGCGCTCGGGCGTGCGCATGGCTGCCTTCTCAACGAGCTTGGCGGGGTGTGGTGCTGGGGCTCCAATCAGTTGGGACAGCTCGGAGATGCAGTAAGAGTCGCGCGGGGCACTCCCAAGCAGGTGCAGGGCCTGCAGTCCGTCGTTGCCATTGCGGCCGGTGATGACAACAGCTGCGCATTGGTAGGCGACGAGGTCTTCTGCTGGGGAGCCAACGCCTTCGGGCAACTTAATGACGGATCGATCAACGTAGCGACCACGCCGACGAAGGTGGAGCTGCCTCCCGTCGCGCAAATCGCCATGGGATTCGA
>JAHEAK010000012.1 GCA_024642805.1 Kofleriaceae bacterium
TCGCGCAACGGCTCGCCCATGCCCGACTCCTGTGTCTGGAGCCGCCGATCGCGCCCCTTCCTCCCGCCAGGGGCTACAAGCCTGGAGAGCCCCTGCGAGCGCTCATGGCTTGCAATCTCATCGAGCGCAAGGGGGTCTTGCCCTTCTTGCAAACGCTTTCAGCCTTGGCGCCGGAAGGGGATTGGCGCCTCGACATCGTTGGGCGCACCGACTTGCAGGAAGAGTACGCACGCGAGTGCGCGCGCACCATCGAGGGCTCGCAGGCACTTGCTGGTCACGTGATCCTCCACGGTGCCGTCAGCCACGCGCAGATGTCGCCGCGCTATCAAGGCGCCCATCTCTTGTTGTCGGCTTCCGCCATGGAGAGCTTTGGCATTGCTCTTCAAGAGGCCCGGTACCATGGGCTGCCCATTCTGGCTGTTCGTGGAGGAAATTCAGAAAATCACCTGCGCGACGGTGGTACGGGCCTGGTGTTCGGCGACGCCGACCATCTCGCCAGGCACTTTGCCGATCTGCTCGTGGACTCCACGCAACTCATCGACTTGGCCAGGGCTGCGATGGACGAGAGACCGAGCGAGGCACCCTCGTGGGATTCGCACTGCGATCGCCTCCTGTCCCAGTTGGAAGAGTGGTTTGCTCGTGACTAGGCGCGCAGGGCACGTGCTTCGATTGCTGGGCGGCGCACTGGTCGTGGGCGTCACACTCCTGGTCGTCGACCCAAGAGCGGTCATCGACCAGCTGGCCGACTTGAGGTTGCGATGGGTGCTCTTGGCCGCGTCGCTTTCACCGGTGCTACACGTCGTGCTCGCTTGTCGATGGAAGTACATCGCCGAGCGCCTCGACGCTCCTCTGCGCTTTTCGCACGCCTTGCGCGATTACTACCTGGCGGGCTTCGTGAATCAGGCCTTGCCAACCGGGCTGGCCGGGGCGGCCTTGCGAGCCATTCGGCACGGTCGCCAGTCGCGACCGGATGGCACACTCATCGGCCTGGGCACTGCCGCGTCAGCAGTCGTCATCGATCGCATCGCAGGCCTCGCGGCGCTGTGCGTGTGCGGGTTGGTAGCCGCCATCGTGCTGTGCTTCGAACGACCCATGGCGGGTTTGGTCGGCGCCGGATCGGTGCTGGCCATGCTGGTGGTCGGCTGCACAGCGTTTTGGTTGACAGCGCGCAATGCCCGCTTTGGTCGCGAGTTTGTGGTGAGCGCCAGACGCGCGCTGTGGCAGGGCAAGGCTGTGGCGCACCAGGGCCTGCTTTCGCTGCTTGGCGTCGGCTTGCTCTCGCTGACATTCTACTGTGCCGCGCGCGCTTCTGGCGTGGATGCAGGCCTCGTGCGCACCATGGTGATGGCGCCGCTCATCCTGGGAGCAATGTCTATACCTCTGGCCGTCGGCGGCTGGGGGGTGCGTGAGGCGGCCGCGGCGGCGCTTTTCGCATCGCTCGGCATGGCCGCGTCGACCGGCGTCGCCGTCTCGGTGGCCTTCGGCGCAACCAGTCTGCTGGCCAGTGCACCTGGCCTGGTGGTATGGCTGCTCCCTACGCAGCGCGTTCGAAGACCAGATGGCGATACTGCACCAGGCCTGCCTTGATGCATTGTTGCTTGCCGTAGCCGCCAGCGAGCGAGCCAAGATAGAGGGACCGTCGCATGAGCGGTCCGGCGATGGTCCTGGCCACGCCGATGAGCTTGTCACGCGGTCGTCCCAGTCGCATCAGCGGCGTCAGATCGTCGGATTTCACGAGTCGCAGCCCATGGCTGGCCGCCAGCTCGCCAACGCGCTCTTCACTGACCAGGCTGTTGGCCAACCAGTGGTCACGATAGTCGTTCATCCAACCCTTTTCTTTGCTCGACAAGGCCGAGTGCGCTCCCCGCGCCGTCAAGAAGTCATCGACAATGACCAGCCGTCCTTGTGGGGCAAGGCATCCGGCCACTTGTGCCAAGTACGCCGAGGCATCCGTCGCGTGCAAGAAGGCTTCTATGGAGTAGGCCAGGTGCACTGGCGCCATGCTCGGCAAGTCTAGAAAGTCGCCTTGCATGAACTCGCAGCGAGACAGGCTGTGCTTGATGGCGTAGTTCTTGGCGAACTCGCTCTGCACCTCGCTGATGGTAATGCCTAAGAAGCGCGCTCGCTCTTGGGCACGCTCGGCAAGATAGACCACGCTGGCACCGACGCCACAACCGAGATCCAGCACCTGCAGCTCCGCGCCTCCGAACTCTTCTTGGACCGCCAGGAGTTCCTTGTAGACGAGCTCGTTGGAGACGTTGACAGCCTCGCTCACGGAATTCACGTGTGCTGGCCACAGCGGCTGATGAATGTTGCGAGTGCCCTCGTGCTGACCGAAGCGCAGGAACCGGCTGGTGTTGTTGTCGTAGTAGCGTTGAACGATCGATCCAGACATTATGGGCGAACCTCGCTCTCGATGACGGTGACGTCATTGAGGGCACGAAAGAGGTTTTCGGCGACGAGTTCGAGACCGGGAACCAGGCCGGGACGCGGCTTGACCAGCAAGCCAGGACTGTACTCCTGCCTGGCGAATCTCTCTACTAGCTCATGGTCACGTGAGAGCACGTGCATGGGCACTGTCCACGGATCCTTGTCCATGATGGCGACCGGGCGTCGCGGCTGATGGTCACCGAGGACCAGGGCCAAGACGTCGCGATCCGCCGGCATCGCCTCCAGATAACCGGCGATTGTTTCTAACGAGTAGCGGATGCTCTCGTCATAGCCCTCATTGTAATGCTTGCCACCCAGAAAGGCGTTATCTGGATAACGCGAGTTCTTGGTCTTGTCGTAGAGCTTGCCGTTGCGGAGTAGAGACCAGTTCTTGATGTAGGGCGGAATGGTGTCCCAGGGGTGATGGCTGCTGCTGAGCTTGTAGTAGATGAAGCGCGGGCGAGTGCTGGTCGTGGCAAGAATGCGTCGCTCGATGACGTCGATGACATACTGATCGGGCATGTAGGACCACGACATGCGCGGCCCTTCGTAGCCAAGATCGTCGCGAGGAATGAAGCTCTCGAAGGGAAAGCGCGAGGCGTAGTCGCCATCGAATTCGGTGGTGTTCGAGGCCACGAAGACCGACTCGTAGCCAGCCTCGTTGAACTGGCTGGGCAGACACTTGGTCTGTGTCTTCATCAGTGAGAAGTAGGTCTTCTCGGTTGGCACCATGAGGCGACACAGAATCGTTGCGTTTGCCAGCCAGGAGCTGCCGCCGAAGACCGGCGAGCGAAACACTGACGAGCGCATGGCATAGCCGGCCGCTTGCAGGTCCTTCTCGATGCCGCCGAGGAAGACACGGAATTCGGCGTACTTTTCAGCCTCCATGAGCACCTGCCCATAGGACTCGACAACGAAGACCAGGACCGTCGGTCGACGCAGATCGTCGCCGAGCTTAAGGGTGCGGACCTTCTTCATCTTGCCTTCGATCTTCTTGGCCTGCGAGGCCAGGCGTTGCTCCCTGTGCGCGACTTCATCGAGCTGCCCGGCCAGCTCGCGGATCATCGATCCATTGCGATCGAGCAGCGCACCGACGAGCAGCCCATAGCAGACGGTCGAGCCAGCGAGGATCAGACTCGCGCGCCGGCTGCTGAGGGCAAGGTCGAGGACCCGACGCAATGCCCACAACGAGCCAAGCACCAGGATGGCGATGGCGGCCAAGAGCAGAGCCATGACCCCCAAGAAGACTGGCGTCGACTGGGCCTCGTACATCATCACGAACAAGGCCTGCACCTTGCTCGTGTGATAGGCGAGTGTGAAGTGATAGCCAAACTCGCGCAGGGCTATGCCCTGAGCGATGCCCAGCAGCACACACAAGAGCACGAGCAGGGGCGCGATGATAAGGAGCGAGCGACGCAGCACGCCGACGACGCGAGCCGAGGTGGGGGAGCGCCCGGCCAGATGAGCGAAGAGGAGAGCGATGCCTATGAGTGCCAAGGCATCTGCGCTGGGACGAGCGGCCACACGCAGGCTGCGGGTCGGCAACCAGTAGAAGAGCGAGAAGGCCGCTTGCAAGAGCAGGCAGGCAAGTACGCTGGCGGCGACACTCGTGCCGAGCTTAAGAGCGGAAGTCTGCCTGGCAGAGAGCGTCACGAGGGCGTGAGCAGCCTACCACTCAGCCCCGCCAGGGTACAGGTCGCCCCAGCTCGGCCTCCAGGGCGCGATCGTGAGGCTCGTAGAAGGCGCGCAGTTGCTCGGCAATCTCTTCGGGCATGTCGGCGGGCGGGGCCTGGTTGTAGCGCTCGGCAAGGGTCGCACGAAAGTCGAAGGCTGGCAGCTCGAAGAATTCCATGAGCTCGGCCATGAGCTCGAGGCCGCGCTGCTCGTCATCGAGATCTTCTGAGAAGAGGACGCGCGGCTTAGAGTTCTTCCACTCGTGGTTCCACTTGCGAAGGCTGTGTACGTATAGGCCGGGAGATAGGCAGGGGGTGGCTTGGCCGCGTCGTTGTGCCTCTAGCTCGAGTCGCATGTCCTCGGCAAAGTCACCGACCTGGAAACCCAAGACTCGGCCCTCGTCCTGAAAGCGCTTGAACATGCGATGATGGGAGAAGGCACGCGGAACCGGATCTCGAAAGATCGCGACGAGCTTGAGATCGGGCAAGTAGCGACGGAGCAGGGCAGGGGGCACGTCGCACAGGGTGTCAGCGCTGGCTTCTCCCGTGATGTAGCGGCGACCTGCCTCGCGCTCGAAGTGTAGGGGTTCTTCGTAGAGGATGCCCTTCTTGTCGAGCTCCGGCCATTGCAAGGTCTCTCGACCCTCGCCGTCGACTTTCGGAAAGGCACGCAGGTAGTCGGCGAACTCCCGCTCGACCCTTTCAGCGCCGCGCGTGAAGAACTGCATCTCCTTGCGCGGTCCGGGCAAGATGTTGGGATGGTCGAGCAGGTAACGATACAGCGAGGATGTGCCGCACTTGCGCTCTCCAATGATGAAGAAGTGCGGTCGCAGGTGCTCGCTCATGGCTCTTCACTCGCGGGCAGGATGGTCGCCAAGACGTCGAGTTGGTGAGCCATGTAGATGAGCTCTGCGTTGTCGACCGAGCGGTGACGCGAGTCGATCCATGTGGCGAAGTCATCTTGGGCAATGGGCGGCGAGCTGCGCAACTCACAGTCGATGGTGTAGATGATGTGATGCAGGAAGTACTCTTCGTCTTCGAGGTACTCGCCGTCCAGGGCGTGTACCAGCCAGTCAGAGCTTCCGGATGCCAGCAGGCAAGCCCCGGCCTCCCCTAGCGCTTGCATGAGCGCGCGACCGGCATGTCGTCGGCGCGGTAGCCGGTTCATGCTCTGGTGATAGGCCAGCAGAATTTCGCTGTCGCCACTGTGCTCGGGCAAGAGCCACGAGTCGCCGTCGAAGTTGATGGTGAACCACAAGAGCGCGTCGGGTTGGCAGGCCCGCTGCAGCGCCGAAAGGACTCTTGGAACGTCCAAGAGATCCAGTACCGCGTTGGCGATGACGAGGTCGTAGTGGCCGGGCGCCGTGGCCAGAAACTCGATGACGTCAGCTTTTACCAGGTTGAGGGACAGGCCCGCGGATCGGGCATCGGCAAGCAGGAGGGCATCGACACTGTCGATCGCTTCGGGATCCACGTCGACAAGGGTGTAGTCGGCGCCCGGTACCAGATTCCAATCGAGGACCCGCTGGACCATGCTGCCCGTGCCGCCGCCAATCTCGAGGACTCGCAGCCCCTCGCGACCGTCGAGGCGATAGCGCAGCGTCTCGAGAACATGCTGATTTAGCGAGCGGTCATCAACGCTGCGCTTGGCCTGCAGGTAGCGGGCATGGTCGTAGCAGAGTTCTTCGGGCATGGGCCGAGTATACGCAGGTCTGACGGAAAGGCGGAGCCGAGCCCAGGCTAGACTTGCTCGGCGCGCGCGAGCATGGCGCCCAAGAGCACGTTGGCACCGGCCGTGATCCATTCGGGCTTGGCGTCCTCGACCTCGTTGTGGCTGATGCCATCGATGCAGGGCACGAAGACCATGGAGGCGGGAGCTACCTTGCTCAAGTAACAGGCGTCGTGACCGGCGCCCGCAACGATGTCGCGAATGCTGTACTTGTTCTCGACTGCCGCTTTGCGAACCGCATCAATGCAGCCGTCGTCGAAGTGGATAGGAGCGTAGTAGAAGATTTGCTCCAGCTCGCAACCGAGGCCGATGTCCTCGCTAATCTTGGCAACGCCAGCGCGCATGGCGGCATCCATCTTGGCGAGTACCTCGTCGTTGGGATGGCGGAAGTCGATGGTGAAGAAGACGCGACCGGGAATGACGTTGCGCGAGTTGGGATGCACGTTGACCATGCCGACGGTGGCGCAAGCGAGCGGGGCATTGTCGAGTCCGATCTTGTTGACCAGATCGATGATGCGAGCGGTGCCGAGCAAGGCATCCTTCCGGCGATTCATGGGCGTTGGACCGGCGTGCGACTCCACACCGGTGAGCGTGCACTCGTACCAACGCTGGCCCTGTGCATCGGTGACAACGCCGATGGTGGTGTCGGCCTCCTCCAGGATCGGGCCTTGCTCGATGTGCACCTCGAAGAAGGCGTGCACCGGCATGCCGCCGACCTCGGCGTCACCAGCATAGCCGATGCGCTTGAGCTCTTCGCCCATGGTCTTGCCCTCGACGTCTTTGCGGCTCAGGCCGTACTCGAGGGAGAACTCGCCGGCAAAGACCCCCGAGGCAACCATGGCCGGTGCGAAGCGCGAGCCCTCTTCGTTGGTCCAGATGGAGGCCTCGATCGGGTGCTTGGTCTTGATGCCCAGATCGTTGAGGCTGCGAATGACTTCGAGGCCTGCGAGCACGCCGTAGACGCCATCGAAACGGCCACCCGTGGGCTGGGTGTCGATGTGGCTGCCCGTCATGACCGGGGCAAGGCTGTTGTCCTGCCCGTCGCGACGAGCGAAGACGTTGCCCATCTTGTCGATGCGGATGCTGCAGCCAGCTTCTTTGCACCATTTGACGTACAGGTCGCGGGCTTGCTTATCGAGATCGGTGAGAGCTAGCCGGCAACAGCCGCCCTTGTCCGTGGCGCCAATCTTGGCCACCTCCATCAGTGTGTGCCAGATGCGCTCCCCGTTGACCCGTAGTTGCTCGCTCATGCCGGGATGGTAAGGGCGAGGCGGGCAGGTGCCAAGCCCTAAAGACCCAGGGCGATAGCGGCTTCTTTGGCCAACTGAAAGACCGGGCCAGGATAGAAGCCCGTGAAGAAGACCAGGAGCATCGCAAAGACCGATGCCATGGTGAACGCGGGCGAGAGGCGAATGTCCTCGTAGCCCTCAGGCGGCGTCAAATAAGCCTCTTTGACCACGCGCAGGTAGTAGTAGAGCGAGACCGTGGCGTTGACGGCGGCAACCAGCACCAGCCACAGGAAACCCGCATCGATGGCAGCCGAGAAGAGGAACCACTTGCCGGCCAATCCAGGTGTTGGCGGAATGCCCGCCAGTCCAAACATGGCCACGAGCAGGACGAGAGCCAACAAGGGCGAGCGCTTGTACAGACCCGCCAAGTCAGCGATGGCGGGATTGCGACCGTGTTTGCTGACCGCAGAGACCACGATGAAGGCGCACAGAATGATCGGCACGTAGGTGAGTACGTAGAAGATGGCCGAGGCAGCGCCCAGAGGACTCAGAACCGCAAGACCTATCAGCAGGTACCCAGCGTGAGCCACGGCGGAGAAGCCCAAGAGTCGCTTGAAGTCCTTTTGGACCATGGCCGCCAGGTTGCCAAGAGTCATCGAAGCCACGCTGATGACCAGGAGCATGGTCTGCAGCTGCTCGGCATCTGCGCCTGCCAGAGAGAGCACACGCAGGAGCACCGCAACGGCGGCCACCTTGGATGCCGAGCCGAGGAAGGCTGCGCCCTCGTGAGGAGCGCCTTGATAGGCATCGGGAGCCCAGGCATGCACGGGAAAGGCAGCCAGCTTGAAGAGCAGGCCCGCCAAGGTCAGCACGATGCCAAAGAGCAGCATGGGCGACATGGGGCTGCTGGCGACCGCAGCGACGTAGGTGCTGTGCGCCGCGCCAAAGATCATGCTGATGCCGTAGAGCGACACGGCAGAGGCCGCAGCCCCAAAGAGAATGTACTTGGCGGCGGACTCGCCACCGATGCGCTCGTGGCGGTGCAAGGCGGCCAGGATGTAAAGGCCGTAGGCCGAGAGCTCGAGCGCGATGTACAGGGTCAGAAGCTCCGTCGCGCTGGCCAGCATCATCATGCCCAGAGCCGACATGAAGAAGAAGAAGTGAGCGTCGACGCGGGAGAGCGAGCGCATGCTTGCCGACTGTTGAGAGATGAGCACGCACAGTGCCAGTGCCACGGCAACGCCAAGCTTGAAGAGCTGCGAGAAGGCGTCGACTCGATAGATGCCAGGGAAGAAAGGCTCGCCGTCCAAGCCCAGACCCCACAAGCAGGCGACCACCACCGCGAGCGCTGATAGCGTCGAGACCAACCAGGTCGTGCGTTGGCTAGCACCTAGGGCCGTGCACGCGAAGAGCAAGAGGACGCCCGCTAGCAGGGCAAACTCGGGCACAAAGAGCATCGGCTGGTTCATAGCGACGCTCCCGCTGCGCTGAAGATGTGTGTCGCCGAACTGATCATGTCGACCATCAGGCTCGGCACGAAGCCGAAGAAGAGCAAGACGGCGATGAGCATGATGCGCGGAATGCTCAGGAAGGGAGTGGGCTCGACCAGTTCATCCCAGTCAGAGTTCTTGGGCCCAAAGATAGCCAGGCCGAGAACACGCAGGACATAGGCGGCCGTGAAGACCAGGCCGACGATGGCCACCATGCCGAGAACAGGAAACACCCGAATGGCCTCGATGAAGACCAGAAGCTCGGCCCAGAAGCTGGCGAAGCCTGGCACGCCCATGCCGCACAGCGCAGCCAGGATGAAGAAGCTCGTGGCTACCGGAATCTGCCCGACCAGCCCGCCGAAGTGGCGAATGTCGCGATCGTGGGTCTGATCGTAGATGAAGCCGACCGCGCTGAAGAAGAGGGCCGTCATGATGCCGTGCGCGAACATCTGGAACACGGCGCCGTTAACACCGTCAACGCCCAGCGTGTTGAGCCCAAGGAGAACGATGCCCATGTGCGAAACGCTGGAGAAGCCAATGACGTACTTGAAGTCGGTTTGGCGCATGGCAACGAAAGCGCCGTAGACGATGCCGATGGTGGCCAGGACCGCGAAGGTGGGCGCCCAATAGGCCGCACCCAGTGGCAGGACGCCGATGGCGATTCGCAAGATGCCGAAGGCACCGAGCTTCATCAGCACGCCGGCATGCAACATGGACACAGCGGTGGGAGCGGCTACGTGACCGGTGGGCGACCAGCTGTGGAAGGGCCACATGCCGGCCAGAATGCCAAAGCCGATGTACAAGAAGGGGTAGATGAAGATCTGTGTCGATTCCGAGAAGGTGCCCGCTTGCGAGAGCGCGACCAAGTTCCAGGTGTGTCCACCGGATTCCACGAACAGGGCGATGAGACCGGGGAAGAGCAGCGCCGAGCCAACCATGAGAAAGATGGTCAGCTTCATGGCGGAGTACTCTTTGCGCGTGCTGCCCCAGATGGCGATCAGCGGGTACATGGGCAAGACGGCGACTTCGTAGAAGAAGAAGAACACGAAGATGTCCAGCGAGATGAAGACGCCAAAGACGCCAAAGACCAATAGGCCCATGAAAGCGAAGTACTCTTTGACGCGCTTTTCCAGCGTCCACATGGACAGAACGCCGGTGAGGAAGACGATGGCGGTGAGCATGGTGAGGACAACGCTGATGCCGTCGACGGCAACCGTGTAGTGAATGCCAAAGTCGGGCACCCAGGGCACGTCCTCGATCATTTGATAGCCACCCAGATCCTTGTCGTAGGAGGCCCAGACAACGAGGGCAAGGACCAGGGTGGTGAGCCCCGCCACGGCATTGATGATCTTGATGAGCTGGGTCTGCGCTTCAGGCAGAACGACCGTGATCAAGAAGGCGACCAGTGGGGCGAGCAGGATGATGCTCAGAATGGGCATGTCGCTCATCGGGATGCTCCCAAGCCAATGTACAGGGCTGCTGCGGCGAAGAGGAGGATGGAGGTGCCGATGTACAGCTGCAGGCGCCCGGTCTGGGCTTTGGCGGCCGTGCGCCCGGCTGCGCGCGTTCCGCTGGCGATGCCATCCGCGCCGCCATCGAAGCCGCGATTCTCGAGGCCAAAGAGCAGGCCGGCAATCGCTTGCGCGAGGCCGACGAAGAGCTTTTTGTAGAGAGCGTCGAGGTACCAGCCCTGCTCGAAGAGGCGGCGTACAGCCGGCATCCTGCTAACGAAACCATTTTGCGCTGCGGCGCTGCGCCCAAAATCGAGCCAGGCCAGCAAGACGCCAAAGCAAGCCACACCAATGGCCGGCGCCATCTCGGCCAGGGCTGGATGGTGCGCGCTTTGGCCCAAGAGCCTGGCAATGGAATCGCCAAGAAAGCCAAGGCCGATAGCACCGAGGGTCAAGAGCACGATAGGCGCATGGGTCGGCAAGAGCGAGCCCTCGGCATGATGGTCATCGGCTTCGTGATCGGGGGCTTCTTGATCGGGGCTGGCCTCGGAATCGGCATTGGGTCGCGTGACCAGGAAGATCATGCGGAAGGTGTAGTAGGCGGTCATGAAGCTCGCGAGCAGCGCGCCGATGACGAAGATGCGCGGGTGGCCGTGGCCGAGGCTGCCGATGATGAGCTCTTTGGAGAAGAAGCCCGCGAGAGGAGGCAAGCCGGCCAGCGCGGCGCCACCTATCACCAGACCCGCCGTGACGATGCGCAGCTTGCGGCCACCGGCGCGGCCAATCGCGATGATGTCGTTGGTCTCGTAGTGGTGGATGTACGCGCCGGCGCACAAAAAGAGCAGGGCCTTGAACACGGCGTGCGTCACCAGGTGGAAGTAGCCGGCAAAGAGACTGCCGGCACCAAGTCCCATCAGCATGAAGCCGAGCTGACTTATCGACGAGTAGGCAAGGACGCGCTTCATGTCCTTGGCAACCATGGCCATGGTCGAGGACAAGACGGCGGTGAAGGTCGCTATGCACAAGACGATGGTGAGCGTGAGCTCCGCTTGCATGAAGAGGTTGTGAAAGCGCGCGAAGAGAAACACGCCAGCGGCAACCATGGTGGCCGAGTGCAGGAGCGCGGATACCGGCGTTGGGCCCTCCATGGCATCGGGTAGCCAGGTATGCAGGGGAAACTGCGCGCTCTTGCCGACGATGCCGACGAAGAGCAGGAGCGTGATGAGCTCGATGCGCGTGGTCTCAAAGTGGGTGGCGTTGAGGCGCAGGATGTCGAGGGTGTGCGTGCTTTGAAAGAGCAAGATGAGGCCAATGAAGAGCCCGACATCGCCGATGCGCGTCATGATGAAGGCCTTCTTGGCAGCGGCCACGGCTGAGGGCTTGCTGTACCAAAAACCAATCAAGAAGAAGGAAGCCAGGCCGACGAGCTCCCAGAACACGAAGGTCTGCATGAGGCTCGGCGAGTACACGAAGCACAACATGGCCCACTCGAAGAGCGCCAGGAAGGCGAAGAAACGCCCACGGCCGGGGTCGGTGGCCATGTAGTTGAGCGAGTAGGTCTGAATGCACAGGGTGATGACGGCGACCACCGCGCCCATGATGAGGGTCTTGCCGTCGAGCAAGAGGCCAAAGTAGATGTCGACACCGCCGGCATGTATCCATGACCGGGTCACGAGCTCCGGTTGGGGCGAGTGCTGGGCGAGCAAGAGCAGAGCGCACAGCGCAGAGGCCAGGCCGGAGAGCAGCACCGTTGCCATCGCGGCACGGTGGTTATTGCGAAAGCCAACCAGGGCCGTGAAGAAGGCCGTGAGAGGCGCCAGCAGGCAAATGAGTCCGAGAGTGGAGTGCGACATCAGCCTCGAAGCTCCCGCATGGCGTCGACGTCAATGCTCTGGTGTTTTCGGTAGAGCTTGAGAATGATGGCAAGGGCGATGGCGGCCTCGGCAGCGGCCAGGCCGATCACGAAGAGCACGATGATTTGCGCCATGGCCGGATCGAGATGCAGAAAGTAGTTGAACGCCAGGAAATTGATGTTGGCGGCATTGAGCATGAGCTCGACGCCGATCAGAATTGCTATGAGATTGTGCCTGGCAAGGACGGCGTACAGGCCCATGGAAAAGAGCAGTAGCGCGAGTAGCAGGTAGGCTTCGAGAGTCATGCTGCCTCCTCCTCGGGGGCGTCATCCTGATCGGCGGGCAAGACGGGCTCGCGACGGACGATGACGATGGCGCCTACGATGGCCAAAAGCAGCACCAGCGACAGGCTTTCAAAGGCAAGGTTGAAGCGGTCGAGTAAGTCACGGCCCACGGCCTGAATGCTCCACGCGTCCGTGCTCAGGTGATTTCCCGCGCCGAAATCGGCGTTGACGATGATGAGAGAGCCGCCCGCGAGGAAGAGGCCAGCGACGAGCGCCGCCAAGGACTTGCGTAGAAAGCCGCCGCGCTCCGCTGGCGAACTCACCGAGCTGAGCATGACGGCGAAGATCATGGTGACGGCGATGCCGCCCACGTAGATGAGGACCTCCATGACCGCCGTGAAGGGGCTGCCCAGCGCAAGAAAGGCGCCGGCGACACCGACAAGCGAGATTGCAAGTCCGAAGACCGCGTGCAAAATGTTTGAGCGGGTTACGGCCAAGAAGGCGCCGATGACGATGACGGCGAAGGGCAGGGTGAAGGCGATGTTCACGACTTGTCCTCCGCGTCGGTGTGCCCGTCATTGGCGCCACTGGCGTCTTTGGGCGCTGCGTCTTCCTTGGCGGCTTTTGGCGCCGCGTCGTCCTTGGGCGCTGCGTCTTTCGCTGCGGCTTCCTTGGCGGCCTTGGCCTTGGCGGCCTTCTCCTTGGCGGCCTTGGCTTGCTCGGCCTTCAGCGCTTTCTCTGCTGCCGCAGCCTCTTCGATCGCGCGCTGCTTGCGAATGAACTCTTCTTCGTAGTCTCGGAATTCAGCTACCAGGTCCACGCGCCAATCGCGGTTGTAGCCGGCTTCGTCGTAGGCCTTGGAGTATTCCAGGGTCGCGGTGGGACAGACGTCCAGGCACAGGCCGCACAGGCTGCACAGCGCAAAGTCCATCTCGAAGGTCTGCACGCGCTTCTTCTTGATGCCTTCGACCTTGCCGCCGTCGAGCTTGATGCAGAAGGACGGGCAAATGCGCTCGCAAGCCTTGCAGGCTACGCAGTCGTGCGAGTTGGTCTCTTCAAAACGAATCAGCTTGATGGCCGAGCGATAGGCCGGAGCCAAGACCGGCTTCTCTTTTGGGTACTGCAGGGTCACGGCCTTGTGCTGGGCCGTGGTGCCAACCAACTCTTTGAGAGTCACGCCCATGCCCGAAACCAGGGATTTGGACCCGCTGAATAGTTTTGCGAAATAGCCCATAGGTCACAGCACCGAGATGGCGAGAGCCGTTGCCAAAAGGTTGAGGATGGACAGCGGGATCAAGACGGTCCAGCAAAAGGTCATGAGCTGATCGAAGCGCAGTCGCGGAAAGGTCCAGCGCACCCACATCATCACGAAGATGAGGGCATAGCTCTTGAGGAAGAACCACGCTGGGCCCGGCAAGAGAGGGCCGTCCCAGCCGCCCAGGAAGAGCACCACCGCCAGCATGCTGACGATGAGCATGTTGGTGTACTCGGAAAAGAAGAAGAGCGAGAAGCGCATGCCCGAGTACTCGGTATGAAATCCTGCCACCAGCTCGCTCTCCGCCTCGGGAATGTCGAAGGGAGCGCGGTTGGTCTCGGCCAGGGCACTGATGAAGTAGATGATGGCTGCCAGTGGTTGCAGAAGTATGAACCACACGTGCTCGTGGCTCTGTACCCAGGCGATGTGGCTCAGATTGAGACCGCTGGCCGTGCTACCGCCCATAGCGTTGACGACCAAGACCACCGAGAGAGCCGAGAGAATGAGCGGAATCTCGTAGCTGATGTTCTGGGCCACCGAGCGAACCGCGCCGAGCAGGGCGTATTTGTTGTTAGAGCCCCAGCCGGCCATGAAGATGGCAATCACCGCCATGCCACCCAGCGCAAAGACGAAGAGCAGGCCGAGGTCGTTGTCCAAAAGGACGTAGTCTCGCGACACGGGGAAGAGGGCGACCGCACCAACCACAGGGGCGAAGGCCATCAGGGGAGCGAGGTGATACAGAGGCTTGTCGATGTTGGCCGGCGTGATGAGCTGCTTGGAGATAAGCTTGAGCATGTCGGCGAGGGTTTGCAGGAGTCCGTAGGGACCGACCTCCGTGGGGCCCATGCGTCGCTGGATCCACGCCGAGACCTTGCGCTCGGCCCACACCAACATCAAAACGTTGACCGTGAGCGCACCCATGATGATGCCGGCCGCCATGGGCATGGCCAGCCAGGGGTTGCCGACCAGCTCGGTGATGGTCTGCGGTGCGTAGTCTGTGATGCTTTGCGACATGGCGTTTCCGATCTAGCGATCGATCTCCGGCATGACGATGTCGATGCCACCAACGATGGCGATCGTGTCGGCGAGCATGGTGCCTCGCAGAGTCTCGGGCATGGCGCTCAGGTTCGAAAAAGAGGGCGTGCGCAGCTTCATCTTGAAGGGGATGTCGCTGCCATCGCCGACCATGTAGATGCCAAAGTGTCCACGGGCCGACTCACAGGCGAAGTAGAACTCGCCTTTGGGAATCTGAAAACGCTTGGGCATCTTCTTGGGCAGGATGTCACCCTCTGGCATGCTGGCAATT
The DNA here is from genome assembly GCA_024642805.1 of Kofleriaceae bacterium. Taxonomy (GTDB): domain Bacteria; phylum Myxococcota_A; class Polyangia; order Haliangiales; family Haliangiaceae; genus NORP324. The sequence goes on from JAHEAK010000012.1 coordinate 14,701, forward strand.
GCTTGCTCGATGAGGCGGCAGCTCTGCTCGATCTCCCGAATGCGAACATGGAAGCGAGACATGGTGTCGCCGTCTTCTTCGGTGGGCACCTCGAAGTCGAAGCGATCGTAGCCGCCATAGGGCTCGGCCTTGCGCACGTCGTAGGCGACACCGCTGGCGCGCAGGGAGGGACCAGTGACATCGAATCGAAAGGCTGTGTCCTTGGAGATGACGCCCACGCCAATACAGCGCTCGCGCAGGATGACGTTGTCGGTGACCAGGCGCTTGTACATGAGCAGGCGCGTGCGCAGGAGCTTGATGAAGGCCGTGCTTCGTTCGAGGAACTCATCGTCGACATCGCGGGTCACGCCGCCAAAGCGACCGTAGCAGTAGGTGAGGCGCGACCCGGTGACGCTATCGAGGATGTCGAGGATCTGCTCGCGATCGTCGAAGCTGTACAGGAAGGGCGTGATGCCGCCCAGATCGAGCAAGAAGGTGCCAAACCAGAGCAGGTGGCTGGAGATTCGGTTCAGCTCGGCGGCGATGATGCGAATGTGCACCGCGCGATCCGGAACTTCGATCTGCAGGATCTTCTCGACCGCCTGGCAGTAGCCCAGGTTGTAGATCATGCCGCTTAGGTAATCGATGCGTGAGCTGTTCGGGAGGAACTGCAGCGCCGAGCGATTCTCCGCCATCTTCTCGTGCGCGCGATGGCTGTAGCCGATCACGGGTTTGGCGTTGACGATTTGCTCACCGCGCAACTGCAGGACCAGGCGCAAGACGCCGTGCATACTCGGATGCTGCGGGCCCATGTTGAGGGTGTAGAGCTCCCCCTCGGTACTCGGGCTGAGCTCGCGGGGCGGATTAGTCATCGTCGCCCTCCTCGGCCTCGTCGCCGCCGGCGGAGGCTTCGTCCATGCGACCGAAGTCCTTGCGAAGTGCGAAGAAGTCGGCGTCCTCGGGCAAGAGAATGCGCTCGAGCTCGGGGTGATCGCTGAAGCGAACCCCGTACATGTCATAGACCTCGCGCTCGAACCAGTTGGCGCCGCTGTAGATCATCGACAGGGTAGGCGCCTGCTCCGTGTCAGGATCGATGGCCAGGTGCAGGAGCTGCCTGTCGACGGATTCGAGCCGATTGAAGCTGTAGACCAGCAACATCTTCTGGGTTTCCGCACGCAGGTCCTGACAGGTGATCATCTCGAGGACGTAGCCGGCCTCGAAGAAGGCGCGAGCCAGATCGATGAGCACGCTGGCGTCGATGGTGTGTCGCTGGTGGAACCCGACCTTTTCGTAGGCGCACTCCTCGGAGGCTGTGCTCAGTTCGTCGATGCGCGTGGGAAGATCGACGCTCATCCCTCGAACCTCCTGCCGGCCTTGACCTTCTCCTTGAGCTGCAAGATGCCAGCGATCAGCGCCTCGGGGCGAGGCGGGCAGCCTGGAATGTAGATGTCGACAGGGACGATCTTGTCGGCGCCTTCTTCGATGGCGTACTGGTTGGGATACTTGAAGGGACCGCCATCGATGGTGCAACCGCCCATGGCAATGGCCCACTTTGGCGAAGGCATCTGATCCCAGAGCTGGCGAATCACCGGGCTCATCTTCTTGGAGATGGTGCCGGCCAGAATCATGACGTCTGCTTGCCGTGCGCTTGGACGAAAGACACCGGCTCCAAAGCGATCCATGTCGTACTTGGAAGCACCGGCGGCCATCATCTCGATGGCGCAGCAGGCCAGTCCAAAGGTCAGTGGCCAGAGCGAGTTGGCGCGACCAAGATTGAGGAGGTCATCGAGAACGGCCAGGCGCACGACGGCCGGGTCGACCATGGCCTCATCGCCGAGCGGATCGCGCACGGGTGTGTTGGCGGGATTTACCAGTGGGAGGCGAACGACGCCGTCTTTGCGGTCTACTTTGCCCATCGGAAGATTCCTTTGCGCCAGGCGTACACGACGGCCAAAGTCAGGATGCTAAGAAAAATTCCAACTTCAGCGAAAGCCCGCCAGCCGTAGTCGTCATAGACCAGGGCGATGGGGAAGAGGTAGAGGATGTCGACTTCGAAGGCGACGAAGATGAGGGCGAAGACATAAAAGCCGATGCCGAAGCGCACCCAGGAGGTTCCCGTGGGACTGATGCCGCACTCATAGGTCGAGCGAGTGAGCTTGCCGCGGTAGCGCGGACTGATGAGAAGGGGCAGGACGAGAGGCAGCGCGCCCAGGACCATCCCGAGGCACAGCAACAACCCTAATTGAGCGTAACTACTCATTTCTCGAGCCGACGCCGGGCATTGTGCCGACGCCGCGCCAGGACTTCAATAGCCAGGCCCGGACGATTTTGCTTTTGGGGTGCATCTGCAAAACCACTGTAATTTCAAAATGCTACATCCACGTGTATCATTTGCGGGGAAGCCGGGTGGCATGGCACTGATCTCCAGAAAAAAGCGTGTCTACAAGCCGAGTGACGGCTTGCGCGACTACCTGGGCGCCTACGATCGACTGGTTAGCCTGCCCATTCACTACGAAGGTCTTGGCGTCTATCAGGAGACCATCGCGGTCTACGACAAGCACGGCAAGGACACCTTGTGGGAGACGGCGATCTATCGCGGGGCCGATCGCGAATTCATCGCGCGCACACTCGTCGAGATCTACGCAGACCTCAAGGTCATGGGCGACATGAGCCTGATGAATCACCTGGTGACCGACAGGGTCGATGTCTGCACCTGGGGCAACACCAAGCCCTATCGGGTACGTATTCTCAACACGCTCAATCAGAACTTCGATTATTTCTACGTCAAGAAGGCCGACGCTTCGCGAATTTACGGCCTCGAGCTCGAGCACGTCTTGGCGCCATCTCGGATCGAGTTCATGTGCGATGGCAACACGGTGGTCGAGCAGCACGTGTCGGGAATTCCCGCGCAGGACTTCATCAACCGCTATCTGACCGACTCCAAGCTCGACGCCGTCAGGTTGGCCAAAGAGTTCGTCAAGTTCAACGAGCGCTGCTTGCTGCGCCTTCTGGGTGACATGCACGCTGGCAACTACGTCGTCGACATGACGCCCGACTTCGACGAGACCGTCTACAGCTTGCGGGCCATCGACTTCGACCAGCAGAGCTACGAAGGCCGCTGCCATGTGTACCTGCCGCAGTACTATAAGGTGAACAACCCACTGGTCTTCATGAGCATGCGTTGCATGACGGTCGAGACCTTTCGCCAGTACCAAAACGAAGAGCGCACACTGATGGGCAACCGGGCTCGCGTGGAGCGCGATCGTTTGGAGGCACTGCTCGATGCCATGTGCGAGGACGATTTGGCGCCCCGCGCCAACGTCTACAAGCTGCGCGAGGAGCTGGCGATCTTTCACCACCAGCGTCGCTTCCTCAAATGCGAGTCGATGGGCGATCTGGTGCGCTGCTCCCTCGAGCAGCTCGTGCATCACAACTAGGCCTCGTGCCTCTCGTGCCCTCACAGAGTGCGATCGAGAGGCCTTCGAGCTAGCTCAGGCGATCGAGCACGGCCTGGCCCGCCGCCGCCGTTCCAAGCGTGCCGCCCAGGTCGCGGGTTCGGCAGCCCTCTTGCACCGCGCTGAAGACCGCGCTTTCGATGGCCTTGGCCTCGGCGTCGAGACCCAGCGAGTGGCGCAGGAGCATGGCGCCACTCAGAATCGTTCCGAGAGGATTGGCGATGCCCTGGCCAGCGATGTCAGGTGCCGAGCCGTGGATGGGCTCGTAGAGACCGAGCCTGGTGGCCCCGAGGGAGGCGCTTGGCAAGAGGCCAAGGGAACCGCTGAGCACCGACGCCTCGTCGCTGAGGATGTCGCCAAACATGTTGCCGGTGACGATGACATCGAAGTCCCTGGCGGAGGTGACAAGACGCATTGCCGCTGAGTCGACGAGTTGATGTTCGAGCCTGACCTCTGGAAAGTCCTTGGCAACCTCGTCGGCCACGCTGCGCCACAAGCGCGAGGACTCGAGCACGTTGGCCTTGTCGACAGAGCACACCCTGCGCTTGCGCCCCATCGCGATCTGGAAGGCCACCTTGACCACGCGCCGTATCTCGTCTTCGCTGTAGACCATGGTGTCGACCGCGCGAGTCACGCCCTCGACCACTTCGCGAAAGCGCGGCGTGCCGAAGTAGATGCCCGAGGTCAGCTCGCGCACGACCATGATGTCGACGCCAGCCAGGCGCTCGGCTTTGAGCGGAGAGGCCTCGGCCAGGGCCGGGTGAACGGTGACTGGTCGCAGGTTGGCAAAAAGGTCGAGACCCTTGCGCAGTGCTAGCAGCCCTTGCTCGGGGCGCACCTTGGCGCTCGGGTCGTCCCACTTGGGGCCACCCACGGCGCCGAGCAGGATGCCCGCGCTTTGCGCGCAGGCGGCGAGACTGGCCTCCGGAAGGGCCTGGCCGGTGGCGTCGATGGCGCAGCCGCCAATGAGATGCTCAGCGAAAAGCAAGTCGTGATCGAAGCGCTGCGCAATCGCTTCGAGCACGCGTCGGGCTTCGCGCACGATTTCTGGACCGATGCCGTCGCCGGGAAGAAGAGTGATCGTGGCTTTCATCGTTTTTGCTCGTGTCGCGTGATGGCCTCGTCGTGGTGCAGCAGGTACGCCAGCTGATCCATGCCCTCCATGAGACAGCGCTTGGCAAAGGCGTCCATCGGAAAGGCGATGCTGGTGCCATTGGGAAGCTGTAACTCTTGGGCGGCCAGGTCGACGGTGATAGCCAGCGCTGGATTGGTGCCGGCGGCCTCAAGTAGCTTGCGGTGCTCATCCGCGTCGATCTCGACCAGGAGCAGGCCGTTCTTGAGCGAATTGGAGCGAAAAATGTCGGCAAAGGAGGTCGAGATGACGACTCGAAAGCCCCAGGCCATCAGTGCCCATGGGGCGTGCTCGCGAGAGGAGCCGCAGCCGAAGTTATCGCCCGCTACGAGTACCTTGCGTCCCTGCATCGCCGGCTGATTGAGCACGAAGCCGGCGTGCTCGCTGCCGTCCTCCTGGTAGCGCCAGTTGGCAAAGAGCTGCTCCCCCAGACCGTTCTTGTCGGTGATCTTCAAGAAGCGAGCAGGGATGATCTGATCGGTGTCGATATCGTCAGTCGGAAGGAGCACGAGCTCCGACGTGATGGTCGTAAATGCGCTCATGGAGCCTTCTGTGCCAGGAGGGTGCGAACGTCACAGACGGTGCCGGTAACGGCGGCGGCGGCGGCGCTCAGAGGAGAGGCCAGGAAGGTGCGACTGCCCTGGCCTTGACGTCCTTCGAAGTTGCGATTGGAGGTGCTCACTGCGTATTGCCCAGGCTCGAGCTTGTCGCCGTTCATGGCAATGCACATCGAGCAGCCTGGATTGCGCCACTCGGCTCCGGCCTCGAGGAAGATCTTGTCGAGCCCTTCGCGTTCGGCTTCTTCCTTGATTGCCGACGAGCCTGGCACGATGAGCACGCGAGTGCCGGCGTGTACTTTGCGATCTTTCAAGACCCTGGCTGCGTCGCGCAGGTCCTGCATGCGCGAGTTGGTACATGAGCCGATGAAGACCACATCGATCGGGTGACCGGCAAGTGCGGCGCCACCTTCGAGGCCCATGTACGCCAGGGCCTTGCTGAGAGCATCGCGCTCGTGGCTGCTCTTGGCAGCGCTAGGATTGGGAATCTTCTCACTCACGCCGATGCCCATGCCCGGGTTGGTCCCGAAGGTCAGCATGGGTTCGAGCGAGGACACATCCAAATGAACGGTAGCGTCGTAGTGAGCGCCCTCATCACTCACTAGCTGCGACCACGTGGCGACCGCTTGCTCGTAAGCGGCGCCCTGAGGAACTCCTGGCCGCCCGCGCAGATAGTCGAAGGTGACCTTGTCGGGAGCAATCATGCCCGAGCGCGCTCCGACCTCGATGCTCATGTTGCAGATGGTCATGCGCTCGTCCATGGACAGAGCGGCAATGGCCGAGCCGGTGTATTCGATGGAGTGACCGGTCGCGCCACCGATGCCGAGCTTGGCGCACAGAGCCAAGATCATGTCTTTGGCGCTGACACCGGGGCCCGGGCTGCCGTCGAGCACGACTTGCATGGTCTTCGGGCGATCTTGCAAGAGACACTGCGTGGCCAGCACGTGACCGACTTCGCTGGTGCCGATGCCAAAGGCCAGCGCTCCGAAGGCGCCGTGCGTGGCGGTATGGGAATCGCCGCACACAATGGTCTTGCCGGGCTGCGTAAGACCGAGCTCGGGGCCGATGACGTGAACGATGCCGTCCTTGCCCGAGTATTGCGCGTGCAATTGGATGTCGTGCTCGAGGCAGTTGCGGCGCAAGGTGTCGAGCAGGTTCTGGGCGTTGCTTTCGACCACCGCCAAGGACTGCGGTTTGGTCGAGGTCAGATGATCCATGGTCGCCACGGTGAGATCCGGGCGGCGCACGCGCAGGCCGCGCTCACGCAAGACCGAGAAGGCCTGCGGCGAGGTCACCTCATGGATGAGGTGCAGGTCGATGTAGAGGACGGCCGGGCAGCCTTCCTCCTGAGCAACCAGGTGCGCGTCCCAAACTTTGTCGAAGAGTGTGCGTGCCGCCATGCTTAGGCTCCCTGCTTCTTGCTGCCGCCGTGGGCCACCGCCTGATCGTTGGCAGCATCCTCGCGCTTCTCGGCGATGATGAGCTTGTTGATGGCTGCAATGTACGCGTGCGCGCCGGCGACGACGATGTCGGTGGCCGTGCCATGACCGATGTACGTGCGCTTGGCATCGGCTCCGCTCTGCGGGTTGAGGAAAGAGTCACTCGATTGCAGACTCTCAACTCGCACCGTCACTTCGCCGAGGGCGTCGATGCCGCCAGTGACCGATTGCACAGTGAACTCGAGGAGCTTGCCGTGCTGGCCCATGATCTGATCGATGGCCTTGTAGATGGCGTCGACGGGGCCGCTGCCGACCGCCGCTTGCAGATGAATCGTGCCGTTGGGATCGGTTAAGCGCACGGTTGCCGTCGGCATGTCGGTCGTGCCACTGGAGACCTGCAGGTCGGCAAGGCTCCACAGCTGCGAGCTCTGCCGAAGCTCGTCGGTGACCAGGGCTTCGAGGTCGGCGTCGGTGAGGTTCTTCTTCTTGTCAGCCAGCGACTTGAAGCGCTCGAAGGTCTTGCTCAAGTCCTCGTCGCTAATGGAATAGCCGAGAGTAGCCAGACGAGCTTGCACCGCGTGGCGCCCGGAGTGTTTGCCGAGCACCAGCTGACTCTCCGAAACGCCGACCGTCTCCGGCCGCATAATCTCGTAGGTCTCCTCGTGCTTGAGCATTCCGTCCTGGTGGATGCCAGCCTCGTGCGCAAAGGCGTTGGCGCCGACGATGGCTTTGTTTGGCTGAACCATCATGCCTGTGCAGCTAGATACCAGTTTGCTCGTGCGCATGATCTGGCGGCTATCGATGCCCGTGGTCTTGCCGTAGAAGGGAGCTCGTGTGTGCAGGGCCATGACGACTTCTTCGAGCGAGGTGTTGCCAGCTCGCTCACCGATGCCGTTCATCGCCACTTCAATTTGTCGGGCGCCGTTCATGACACCAGCGAGGCTGTTGGCGGTGGCTAGGCCCAGATCGTTGTGACAGTGCACCGAAACGATGATCGAGTCGTCCAGGCCCTCGGTGTTGGCAATGATGCCGGCAATGAGGGCACCGAACTCGTCGGGGGTCGTGTAGCCGACCGTGTCGGGGATGTTGAGAGTGGTGGCGCCAGCGCGAATCGCGGCGGCCAGTACCTGATACAGGAAGGCCGGCTCGGAGCGACCAGCATCTTCGGGGGAGAACTCGACGTCGGGGCACAGGCTCGCGGCGTAGGCGACCATCTCGCTCACCTGGGTCAGAACTTCGGCGCGGGTCATGCGCAGCTTGTATTCTAGGTGAATGTCTGAGGTGGCCAGGAAGGTGTGAATGCGCGGGCGAGTGGCTGTCTGCACACCTTTCCAGGCCGCGTCGATATCGGACTTCTTGGCCCGGGCAAGTCCGCAGATGATGGGCGCGATACCACTGGGCGAGCCCGTGGTGCTAGTGCCAATCGTAGAGGCGATGGCTTGCACGGCAGCCAGATCGCCAGGTGAGGCGGCAGGGAAACCAGCCTCGATAACGTCGGCTCCCAGCCTGGCCAGGCTCTCGGCGATCAGCAACTTCTCCGCTTTGGTCATGGTTGCGCCCGGCGATTGCTCGCCGTCGCGCAGGGTGGTGTCGAAAATGCGGATGTAGCGTTTGTCCATGTCTACCCTCGAAGTGTGACGGCTGGCCCGCGCTTGCGCTCTACAGGCCTTGTTTGATCTTTACCGGATTGAGGAAGGGCATCATGTCGCGCAGCTTCTCGCCGACCTCCTCGATGAGGTGTTGTTGGCCCTTCTTGCGTGACGCATTAAAGGTGGGTCGACCGGCTTTGTTCTCGTCGATCCACAGCTTGGCGTAGGTGCCATTTTGGATCTCGGTGAGCATCGCCTTCATGGCCTTGCGGGTCTCGTCGGTGACGATGCGCGGTCCGCCGGTGTAGTCGCCGTGCTCGGCGGTGTCGCTGACCGAGTAGCGCATGTAGCTCAGACCACCGCGGTACATGAGATCGACGATGAGCTTGAGCTCGTGCAGACACTCGAAGTAGGCAATCTCGGGCTGATACCCGGCCTCGACCAGGGTGTCGAAGCCCGCCTGTACCAGCGCGGAGACGCCGCCACACAGAACGGCTTGCTCGCCGAAAAGGTCGGTCTCGGTTTCTTCGCTGAAGGTGGTCTCGAGGACGCCGGCGCGGGTTCCGCCGATGCCGCACGCGTAGCTGAGAGCCAGCGCCCGAGCGCTGCCGCTGTGATCCTGATGCACGGCGATGAGGCAGGGGGTGCCAGCTCCTTCTTGATAGGTCTCGCGCACGCGATGGCCAGGCGATTTGGGGGCGATCATGATGACGTCGACATCGCTTGGCGGCTTGATGATGTCGTAGCGAATGTTGAAGCCGTGGCCAAAGGCAAGCACATCGCCCGACTTGAGATTGCCGGCGATGCCCTCGGCGTAGATGGCGCCCTGCATGGTGTCTGGTGCCAGGATCATGATGAGGTTGGCCCACTCGCAGACCTCGGAGACGGTGCCGACCGTGAGGCCGGCCTGCTCAGCGACGGCTCGGCTCTTGCTGTCCTCGCGCAGACCGACGCGCACGTCGATGCCACTTTCGCGCAGGTTGAGGGCATGGGCGTGACCTTGCGATCCGTAGCCGATGATGGCAACGCGGCGGGCTTTGATGAGATCGAGGTTTGCGTCTTTGTCGTAGAAGATGTTGGCCATGGCTAGTCTCTCTTTTCTGAAGCGGGCTTGTCTGGAGCGGGGTTGTCGTTGGGGCTCGCGACTTGCGGAACCCGGGCTTGTACGAAATGGGGATGAACGGTGATGGCTTCGGCGCCGCGCGTCATTGCCAAACAGCCTGTGCGCACCAGCTCGATGATGCCAAAGGGCGTGAGCACTTCGATGAGGCCGTCGATCTTGTCCTCTGTGCCGGTGATTTCCAGTACCAACGAGGTCGGCGATACGTCGATGACGCGCGCGCGAAAGACTTCGCTCATCTGCATCAGCTGCGGGCGGTCTTCATTGCTGGCCTTGACCTTGATGAGGGCCAGGTCGCGCTTCATGGCGTTTTTGTGGGTGACGTCCTCGATGCGGAGCACGTTGACAAGCTTGTACAGGTTGGCCTCGATGAGCCGTGCTTCGGCGTCGTCGGCCTCCATGACCACGGTCAAGCGCGAAACCCCGGCGACGGCCGTATGACCTGCCGTGAGAGAATCGATGTTGTAGGCGCGTCGGCGAAAGAGCGAGGTGATGCGCGAGAGAACGCCGGGCTTGTCTTCCGCGTAAATGATGAAGGTGCGCAGCTGACGCTGGGAGTCGCGTTGGATGGGTATGTTGGGATTGAGCATGGAATCTCTGACCAGGCTTTCGACGAGGTCGTTGGGCGAGGTCGTGGACTAGGTATCCTGGCGAATCGCAGGGGTCTTGCGAGGGCGTCGAATCATTTTGTGCAGTGCCTTGCCGCTTGGCACCATGGGGTAGACGGCGTCTTCCGGCGCGACTCGGAACTCGATGAGCCGGGTGCCGCGGTCGGCCTGTGCTTCGCGCACGGCGCCTTCGACTTGTTGGCGAGTGCTGACTACCGAG
>JAHEAK010000013.1 GCA_024642805.1 Kofleriaceae bacterium
GCCGAGTCGGATGCACCACCCTGTCACGAGTGCGGCACCTTGATGATCCGCAACGGCGCTTGTCACAAGTGTCCAAACTGCGGCAGCACCTCGGGCTGCTCGTAGTCCTCCATCCAAAGCGCATCACTGAGCGCAACCAACGCCTCATCCAACTTGGGTGAGGCGTTTTTCATTGCTGGTCGATAGTGAAAATCTCCGTCAAATCCGCTCGCGCGATTGCACTGGCTGCTCAGGGCTTTGCTCGGGCGCTACCCAAAAAGCCCAGCACGCGGCAATTCGCTCGCGTCATGGGCGAGCTTGGCCTGGTGCAGCTCGACTCGGTGAACGTGTGCGTGCGCAGCCACTACATGCCCTTCTACGCTCGGCTTGGGCCCTACTCGCGCGAGCAGCTCGACACCTGGCTCAACCAGCCCGGGCAGCGCTTCGAGTATTGGGCGCACGAGGCCTCGGTGATGCCCATCGAGAGCTATCCACTGTGGCGCTGGAAGATGGCCACCATGAAGCCCTGGTCGGGCGCGCTCAAGACCCTGGCCGAGCATCCCAGGCTCAAGGCGCAGGTTCTCGAGCAGGTGCGCGCGCGCGGGCCCCTGCGGGTCAAGGATCTAGATGCGCCCAAGCGGCGCAACAAACCCTGGTGGGGCTACGGCCCGGGCAAGGTGGCCCTCGAGGTCCTCTTCGCCGAGGGCAAGCTCACCGCACTGCGCGGCGATCACTTTGCGCGCGTCTACGACATTCCCGAGCGCGTGGTGCCCGCTCACTTGCTAGCGGATCGCAGTCTCGACAAGCTAGCGGCGCATCGAGCCCTCCTGCAGGCAGCCGTCGGGCATCTCGGCATTGGCAGCGCCAAAGACATCGCCGACTACTACCGACTCAAGATGCCCGTGGCGGGGCCAATATTAGAAGAATTCGCAACTCGCGGAATCGTCGAGCGCGTCGAGGTGCCTGGCTGGAAGGGGCCGGTCTATCTCGATCCCGCCGCCAAACGGCCCCGCCAGGTCCGAGCCACCACACTGCTCAGCCCCTTCGATCCGGTGTGCTGGTATCGCGATCGCGCCGAGCGCCTCTTTGATTTTCACTATCGCATTGAGATCTACACGCCCAAGGAAAAGCGCGTGCACGGCTATTACGTGCTGCCCTTCCTGCTCGACGGTGAGCTGGTGGCACGAGTCGATCTAAAGGCCGACCGCCAGGCGAGCGTGCTCCTGGTCCACTGCGCCTTCATGGAAGAGGGGCAAGAGGCCAGCTACGTGGCACCGCGCCTGGCTGCCGAGCTGAGGCGCTTTGCCGCCTGGCTCGATCTCGATGGCATTGCGCTCGGGCGGATCGGAAATCTCATGCTCGAGCTGTGTCGGGCGATGTAGCGAGGCCCGGGCCGTGCCGCTGGATGTGGCTTTCGATCAAGGTGATCTTCTGCCAGATCTTGCGCGACAGGCCGGTGGTCAGATTTTCGATCTCGGTGACCGCCGCAATGGCGACACCATCGCTGAAGTGCTGGATGTAGAGGGCGGCCACTTTGCCAACCAGAGACAGCATCTCGCTGCAATAGTCCAGATACCGAATGAGCTCGGCCGCGCTCATGCGTCGCAAGGGCGACGAGGGCGTCTCCTCCAGGCGCGTGATGTCCTTGGTGAGCTGATGCATGTCGATGATGTGCGCAAAGGAACGCAGCTCGTGGATGGCCTGCAGGGCCCGGTTGCGCTTGATGCGCGTCTCCAGCGTGATCAAAAAGAAGATGCCGGCTCCGATCAAGACGACGTCGTTGATGGCGGCCTCGAGGAGCTGGATGAAGTCGGTCAAGCTCAGCGAGGCGTCGGCGTTCTTGAACGAGATCATCGTACCGACGACGCCGGCGCTGATGAGCAACACCAAAAACAGCGACAACGCCCGCAGAGCGATGATTGGGCGCTGGATCTGAAGCGAGCGCTGCTTGGCCTCCTCGGAAACCGCACGCAGCTCCTCGCACAAGACGGCGAGGCTCGACTCAGGGAAGCGCTCTTTGATGCGTTTGCCAAGGCGCGTGATCGTCGCCAGAATGAGATCGGGCTGCAGGTTCTTGTCCCTGTGCGCGTTCTCGCCTGCGGGCGTGTCGCTGCTCGCCTTGTCGCCCGACTTGTCGCCCGCCTGCTCGCCCATGCGGGGATTGTGCGCACGGCGCGAGAGGCCCGCAAGACAGCGGGTGATCTAGATGCGCAACGCGCGTGCTCTCGCGCTAGCAGCGCGCCCAGAAGCGCGCCCAGAAGCGCGCCCAGAAGCGCGCCCAGAAGCGCGCCCAGAAGCGCGCCTAGAAGCGAAAGTGGACACCGGCCTCAGGACCTTCGAGGACCGGGCCGACATCGAACTTCAGGGCGCGGTAGCCCAACCAGAACGTGGAGACCTGCGCACCCGCCATGGCCTCCATGGCGCTGATCTCGTGCGAGTAGCGCATCACGCGCGCCTCGGCGCTGAGGGCCAGCTTGTCGTTGGCGCGCGCGAGCAGGCGAACGCCGGCGACGCCGCCTGGCAGGGTATCGAAGTGTGACGAGGCGGCCGCCGCAAAGCCGAGGCGCAGGTCGGCGCTCACCACATCGGTTTGCACAAAGCGGGCAAAGCCGGAGACCTCGAAGAGATTGACGCGCACATCGTCGCTCATGGGCGCCATCTTGGGGCCCGACTCGATGTGCTCGAAGTAATAGTCAAAGGCCGAGTACAGACCGACGGGGCCCGCGCTCACGGCGGTGTCGATGTGAAAGCTGCCGTCCGAATCTCGCACCTTTTGGGCCGACACTCGCAGATCGAAGTCGGGAGCAGGTAGCACGATCATCGGACCGGATGTGGTGTCTTCGCACAGCAGGCAGCTGGCGTAGCTGCTGTTGTCGGTCCAGGAATCGCTGCTCGAATGATCGCTCTGATGATCCTTGTCGCTGCTAGAAGAACTCTTAGAGTCCGAGCTGCTCTTGTGGTCGACGCCTCGGGCGGTCTCGGCGAGGTTGCCAGCCGTGGCACTGCCGGCCAGGAGCAGGAGCAGGGCCAGCGAGAGGGCAGGGCGCTGGGCGCGCAAGAGACGGGCTGGACGAGGCAGTGCAAGGCGGGACATAGGCACCACTATGATCGGGAAGACGCGCATCCTATGGACAAGAAACGCGGGAGCTCTCCGAAAGATCTGGGCATGCGCCCGTCGGTGCAGACCGAGTTCATGGAGGCTGGGGCGCCATCAGCCTAAGCAGCAGAAATAACTGGAGATTTTATCAGGCCCGGTTACGCGGCCTTGGCTTTGGCCTTGGCCTTGGTGCGCAGACCGCCGACGATCTCGTTCATGCTCTCGAGGGCATCGCCAAAGAGCATGCGGGTATGCGGCTCGTAGAAGAGGGGATTGTCGATGCCCGCGTAGCCAGCGGCTCGGCCTCGCTTCATGACGATGGCCACCTTGCTCTTCCAGACTTCGAGGACGGGCATACCGTAGATCGGGCTGCTCTCGTCGGTCTGTGCGGCGGGATTGACGATGTCGTTGGCGCCAATGACCATGACCACATCGGTCTCGGGAAGGTCGGGGTTGATTTCGTCCATCTCCAGGACCACGGAGTAGGGCACCTTGGCCTCGGCAAGCAGCACGTTCATGTGGCCTGGCAAGCGACCAGCAACCGGGTGAATGGCAAAGCGCACTTTGACGCCCTCGTGCTCGAGGATCTCAGTCATCTCGCGAACGGCGTGTTGCGCGCGCGCCACCGCCAGACCGTAGCCGGGAACCACGACCACGCTCTTGGCTCGCAGCAAGGCATCGACCGCGCCGGCGCAGCTGATCTCGACGACCTCAAGCTCGACTTGTTCACCGGCTGGCGTGCTCGACTTGGCCGCGGGTTTGGCACCAAAGCCGCCAAAGATGACGCTCAAGATGGAGCGATTCATGGCTCGACACATGATGTAGCTGAGGATGGCACCACTGGAGCCAACCAGTGCGCCGGTGACGATGAGCAGGTCGTTGCCGAGCATGAAGCCGGCGGCCGAAGCGGTCCAGCCCGAGTAGGAGTTGAGCATGGACACGACAACGGGCATGTCGGCGCCACCAATGGCGAGCACCAGGTGCATGCCGAGCGCGCCGGTGATGGCGATCATCAGGTAGAGGTAGGTCATCGACTCGCTCACGCTGCCAGCCTTGACGAAGAGCACGCCGAGAACGGCAGTGGCTGCGACCGCGCCCAGGTTGAGTACATGCCGGCCAGGCAGGAGCAGTGGGTTGCCGCCCACCGAGCCGCGAAGCTTGAGGAAGGCGATGATCGAACCGGTGAGGGTGATCGAGCCAATGGCGATGTCGACGTAGATCTCGATGCTCTCGACGTTGCCGCCGTGATGACTGAGGTGCGCGGCAATGCCGACCAGCACGGCCGCCAGGCCTACGAAGCTGTGCAGGAGTGCGACCAGCTCGGGCATGGCGGTCATGGCCACGCGCATGGCGAGCAAGAAGCCGATGATGCCACCGACGGCGATGGCGGCGATGGTGATGCCGTAGGCCGAGAGCGAGGAGTTGGACAGGGTGGCGGCGACGGCGATGGCCATGCCGATCATGCCCATGGTGTTGCCGGAGCGCGCGGTCTCCTGACTGGAGAGTCCGCGCAGCGAGAGAATGAAGAGGACCGCCGCTACCAGGTAGGCGATCGTGAGCAAGCTAGGTTCAAGCGTCATCATGGCGTCCTACCTCTGAAACATCTGCAGCATGCGCTTGGTTACGAAGAAGCCACCGAAGATGTTGATGGTGGCAAAGAGCGTTGCGGCGGCTCCGACGAGAACCGGCGCGCTGGTGGTATCGCCCATGGCCTGCAAGATGCCGCCGACGATGATGATGCCGCTGATCGCGTTGGTCACGCTCATCAGGGGCGTGTGCAGCGCCGCCGTCACGCTCCAGACCACTTGCCAGCCGACGAAGCAGGCCAGCACGAAGACCGTGAGGTGCTGCAGGAAGATGGCAAGGTCAGGACCGAGTTGCATGTCAGCGCTGCCGAAGCGAAGCGCCATCCAGGCGCCCACGAAGGCCAGGGCAAGGAGGCTGAAGACCGTGCTGCGCATGCCCTTTGCTGGCGGCGCGCTGAGCTCGACCTTCTTCTCGGCGGCGAGCGGAGCCTTGGCCTTCTCGACCACCGGCGCCTTGGCGACGGGCGCCGGGGCAGGTGGCGGCGCCGGCGGCGGCCAGAGCATCTCGCCCTTCTCCAAGACCAGCGCGGCCCGGGTGATGTCGTTGTCGTGATCGAGCTTGAAGTCGGCCGCCTGGCCGAGCTCCTTGCTCAGATGCGTGATGTTGGTGCCAAAGAGCTGGCTGGAGACCTGCGCCATGCGGCTTGGCAGATCGCTGTAGCCGACGATGTGCACGCCACCGAAGTCGACGACCTTGCCGTGCTCGGTGTGCGCGCAGTTGCCACCCATCTCGGCGGCCATGTCGACGACCACCGAGCCTGGTTTCATGGCGCGCAGGTGATCTTCGGTCCAGAGAATCGGCGCCTTCTTGCCAGGAATGAGGGCCGTGGTGATGACGATGTCGACCTCTTTGGCCTGCTCTAAGAAGAGTGCCATCTCGGCTTCGATGAACTCCTTGCTCATCACTTTGGCGTAGCCGCCAGCGCCTTCGCCGGCCTCCTCGAAATCGACTTCGAGGAACTCACCACCGAGACTCTCGACTTGTTCGCGAACCTCGGCACGGGTGTCGAAGGCGCGCACGATGGCGCCCAAGCTGCGGGCAGCGCCCAGGGCGGCAAGACCCGCCACGCCGGCTCCAATGATGAGCACCTTGGCGGGAGGCACGCTGCCGGCCGCCGTCGTCTGACCGGTGAAGAAGCTGCCGTAGAGGTTGGCGGCTTCCACGACCGCGCGATAGCCGGCGATGTTGGCCATCGAGCTAAGGACGTCCATCGACTGCGCGCGCGTGATGCGTGGAATGCAGTCGAGAGAGATCAGGGTGACCTTGCGGGCGGCCAGCTCCTTGACCCGCTCCTGGTTCTGCGCCGGAGCGACAAGCGAGATGATGATTTGCTCTTCATGCGTGAGTGCGACTTCTTCTGCCTGGCACAAACGCACCTTGGTGATGATATCGGCGCCGGCCCAGACCGCCTCGGCACTTGGCTCGATGGCGGCACCGGCTTTCTCATAGGCGGCGTCAGTAATCGAGGCGCTCAGACCGGCACCGCTCTGCACGGTGACGGTGAAGCCCTGCTTGATGAGCTTTGCGACTGATTTCGGGGTACCCGCGACGCGGCATTCGCCGGGGTAGATCTCTTTGACAATGCCAATCTTCATACAACCAAGTCTCTCTTCACAGCTGCCAGCGGGCTTGCCCGCCAGCGAGGTTACCTGTTCTTCGTCTCGAAGGACTTCATGGCTTCGACGAGGGCCTGCACGCCTTCCAGCGGGAAGGCGTTGTAGATGCTGGCCCGCATGCCGCCCACCGAGCGATGGCCCGCCAGCCCAGGAAGGCCCATCGAGTTGGCTTCCTTGATGAACTGCGCGCTCAGCTCCGGCGTCTTGGCCAGGAAGGTGACGTTCATTTGCGAGCGGCTATCGGCGCGCGCCGTGCCAGTGAACATCTCGCTCTCGTCGAGGAAGCTGTACAGAAGGTTGGCTTTGGCGGTGTTGACCTCGGCGACGGCGCGCAGGCCGCCCTGCTCTTTGATCCACTTGAAGACCTCGCCCATGATGTAGATGCCAAAGGTCGGCGGCGTGTTGAAGCAAGAGTCGTTGTTGGCATGCGTGCGGTATTGCAGCATGGTGGTGAGCTTGTCGTTGCCGCGCTCGACCAGGTCCTTGCGAATGACGATCAAGGCCAGTCCGGAGGGGCCGAGGTTCTTTTGCGCGCCGGCGTAGACCATGGCGTGCTTGTTGAAGTCGACCTCGCGGCTGAAGATGTCGCTGGAGGCGTCGCAGATGAGCGCGGTGCCCTTGGGCGGCTCGGGCACGTAGTCGTATTGTGTGCCGACGATGGTGTTGTTGGAGGTGTAGTGCGCGTAGGCCGCTCCGTCAGACCAGCGCAGCTCCGAGGAGCGGGGAATGTAGTTGAAGCCGGCTTCCTCGCTGGAGGCCACCACGTGCACCTTGCCAAAGAGCTTGGCTTCCTTGATGGCGTTCTTGGACCAGGTCCCGGTGTGGATGTAGTCGCCCGTGGTCTCGGCGCTGAGCCAGTTCATGGGCATCATGAAGAACTGCGTCGACGCTCCACCTTGCAGGAAGAGCACGTTGTAGTCGTCGCCAATGCCAGCAAGCTCGCGGCAGTTGGCTTCGGTCTCTTCGAGCACTTTGACGAAGGCCGAGCCGCGGTGGCTGTGTTCGAGAATGCCGATACCGGTGCCGTCGAGGTTCCAGAGGGCGCCTTGGGCCTTCTTGAGCACCGACTCCGGCAAGATGGCTGGTCCAGCGGAGAAATTGAAAAGGCGTTCGCGCATACGCATGGTCCTTACTACAGGCGCGCGCGGGATCCCAGTAAGATGGGTAGCTTGCACCGGGTTTTCGTGCCCACGCCGCGCGCCGTCGAGACGCGTTGCAGCAAAAAATCGCGCGTGCGCCCCCAGCTGGTGCCCGCTCGGTGCCAGGTCGGCAACTTCGTCGAGTTTTTACGCTGCCCTTCCAGGCCGGCAGCTCGTGTGTCTGCGCGGCCCGTGGACGAGTCGACTATGACACACACAGGGTGCAAGTAGCTAAGTAGACAGGACTTAGGCCCTGGCACTCGCGCTGCACTGGTAGCCGAGCATGTCACTGCACCCTCGCTTGCCCGCTGCCTTTCTCCTGCTCCTTTTGTGGCCACAAAGCGCGGGCGCGGGCGGCGATCCGCAGCGCATGCGCCTGGAGCTGGTCGACAAAGAGCCAGCGCGCGCGCAGGCCAATGATCAGGCCGCGCTCTCCGCCCTGGCCGCGCGCGTGGAGAGCGAACCAAAGGATCGCCGCGCTCGCTTCGAACACGTGATGGCGCTGATGCGCGCCGGCCAGCTCGACAATGCCAAGGATGCCGCCATTCGCTGGCGCGAGAGCGATGCCTACAACCTGGTAGTCGTCCGCCTGCTCGGTGACATCTACTCGCAGCTCGGGCAGATGGACCGCGCCATGCGCACCTACTCCGCCGTCGTTGAGCTGCTCCCCGAAGACGCCAACGCTCAGCGCGCATTGGCCAGCGTGCTCAAACAATCTGGCCAGCTCGAGCCCGCTCTCGAGCGATTGCAGGCCGCCCTCGACGAGCGACCGGAGGACGCGCGCCTGCGCTTCGAGATGGCCGACGTGCTGCAGCGCCTCGGCAAGCACGACGAGGCACGCACCCTCTTCGAGCAGATCATCGCCGCTGACGACACCCCCGATCTTTTGCGCTATCCCGCCAAGGAGCGCCTGGCCCAGAGCTATCAGCGCCAGCGTCGCAATGAGCTGCGCAGCGGCCGCGCCGAAAGAGCACAGGAGACCGAATCCAAGATCGAGACCCTGCATCTGGAGGGCGGCAACGAAAACGACATCAAGGTCTTTCTCACCTGGGATACCGATCGCAGTGACGTCGATCTCTGGGTGACCAATCCCGCTGGCGAGAAGGTCTTCTACTCGCACAAGGAAGGGCAGTTTGGCGGCAAGCTCTTCGGTGATGTCACCAACGGCTATGGTCCGGAGAGCTTTACGGCCCATCGCGCGCACTCGGGCCAGTACCAGATCGCCGTCAACTACTACAGCGAGGGCAGCAGCAACTTTCCCGAAGCGCGTGGCGAAGTGGTGATCGTCCTCCACGAAGGCCAAGCCGACGAGGAACGCCGCGTGCTGCCCTATCGCCTCTTTGAAAAAGGCCAGACCGTTACCGTTGCCAACGTGTACGTTCCCTAGCCAAAGCACCAACCTCAAGCCGAAAATACAGAACAACTCCTATGACATCAATTCTCAAGACACCGTCCATCACCCTCCTCGGCTTTGCGCTGGCCATGGGCACGAGCGCCTGTGGTTCTTCCTCCCGTGAGCGCGCACGCGGCGCGTCCACGCAGGGACTGACCATGAGCGTCGACCACCTTGCCGAGGCTCTCGTCTGGGAGAGTGGCGATCCGGTGCAGGTACGGGTCGCGGGCAAATGGATGGCCCTGAGCAAGCCGATAGCAGGCGTCTCCGAGCTGCGCTCTCGCGGACGCGGCGGCGTCGTGCGGGTGGGCGAGACCACCCTTTGGCTGCGCGGCGAAAGTCACGTGCGTGTGGGCAGCGACGCTGCCGGCAAGCTGGTCGTCGATCTCATCCGCGGCGAAGCGCGCGTGCGCAGCCGCAAGGACGACAGCCTGCGGGTCGGCCAGGAGCAGGGCCCCGGCCGCGACTTCTTGCTCAGTCATCGCGGTCAGCGCACGCGCAGTGTGAGCACCGAGTCACAACCGCAGCACGCCTTGTGGTCGATGGAGCTGTCAAGGCCCGTGGAAGCGCGCGGCATCGGTCGTCTGGACACCAAGGAGGGCGAGGTGGCCGTGCCCCTCGAGCTGCGCAAGCTGAACATCTCCGTGCACCTCGACGGCGGCATGGCCCTCACCGAGGTCGAGCACGTGTTCTACAACGACTCCGACAAGGTGCTCGAAGGCAGCTTTCGCTTTCCGGCCCCCGACGGCGTCAGCGTCACCGGCCTGGCCATGGAGATCAACAATCGCCTCGTGGAAGGTGAGTTCGTCGAGCGCATGAAGGCGCGCCAGGTCTACGAGCAGATCGTCGATCAAATGCAAGATCCGGCGCTTTTGGAGTGGCAGCAAGGTGGCTGGTTCAAACTACGAGTATTTCCAATCGAGGCCCACAGCGAAAAACGCGTGGTCTTGCGCTACCAGGCGCCCCTGCAAGAGAGCCTCGAGGGCTACGAGTATCGCTACCTGGCCACACCGCCCGAGGGCTCGCAGGTGGGCCTCTTCGAGCTGCGCATCGACGACAAGCTCGTGACTCACAAGGAGGGGCTGCGCAGCGCCGAGGATGTGGTCGTGCCTGTGCCCGCCTCGGCGCTTCCCCGCGTGGCCGCGGAGGAGCGCAAGGACTACAGCTATCGCGCGCTCACCGTCGATGCCGATTGGTGGCGCGAGGAGTACAGCCGCATGGCCGTGGCCAACGCCCCCGTCCATCGACGCGTGGTCCTGGCTCTCGATAGCTCACGCAGCGCTCTGGAGAATCGCGAGCTGAGTCTCGAACTTCTCGGCCTGGTGCTCGGCGAGCTCGAGCCTGGGGATTCCTTTGCTCTCTTTGCCCACGACATCGCGGTTCGCGAAGCCTTCATGGGCTTTCAACCGGCCAGCAAGGCCAACGTCGAGCGAGCCTTGGGGTTTTACCGAGATCTGGAACTCGACGGCGCTAGCGATCTGGGCGCGACCATGCAGTACGCCGCCAAGCTCAGCGAGGGGCGTGACGATGTCTCGGTGATCTACATTGGCGACGGCACTCCTTCGTGGGGGCTCACGCAATCGGCGGCTCTGCATGAGGCAAGTGAGGCTCTCGGCAAGTCGCCGCTCTTTGCCGCCATCCTCGGGCGAGGTGCGTCGACGCGCTTGTGGAGCGCGCTGACCGGAGAGCGGGGCGGAACCATCGTGCGCCCGCATACCGGGTTGCAGGCCGAGCAGATGGCCTTCTTCCTGGCTCGTGCCGCTCAGTTACCGCGCCTGGAAGAGGCTGCGCTGGTGCCCGTCGATGGCGTGGACATCTTTCCCGATGCGCCGCGTACCCTATTTGAGGGTGAGTCCATGACCGTCTTGGTGCGCGCTCCCCAGGGCAAGATGCCTGGCAGCCTGGTCTTGGCAGGGCGGATTGGCAAGACGCGCCTGCGCCAGAGCGTCGCCCTCGATCAAGGCGTGGTCGCGGCCCAGAGCGTGGCGCAGCGTTTTGCCAGCATGGCCATTGCGCGCATGGAGGACGACAAGGCGCCCTTAGAAGAAATCGTAGCCATGAGCCGCGAGTTTGGCGTACAGAGCAAGCACACCTCGCTCTTGGTCCTGGAGAGCGAGGAAGCCTATCGTCAGCATCAAATCGCCCGCAAAGAGGCTGAGGAGCAGCGCCTGTCGGCCAACGCACCACAGGTGAGCGGCGGCGATCTCGACAACCTCGGTGGTCAAGAGGCCAGTCTCAGCCCCAACAACATTCAACCTGGTGATCCGGAAGTGCGCATCCCCGCGCCAGCAGACGCTCGCTCGGTGGTGCTGGTCTTCCCCTTCGGCGAAACCAAGATCGCGCACTTCGACGAAGAGGACCAGACCTGGATCGCGCGCTTCCTCATCTCGCCCGACACCGCCGACGGTCAGTACTGGGTGCGCGTGCACATCGAACATAGCGATGGTCGCCTGGAAGAAATGCGATTGCCCTATACCGTCGACACCAGCGCGCCCAACGTGAGCGTCAAGCTGGTCAAAAAGCCGGGCGGCCGCGTGCAGATCCAGGTGCAAGAGCTCGGCGAGCTGCGCGACGCCATTCGCGTCGAGGTGCACATGCCTTGGGGACAGAGCGAGCGACTCTATGCCAAGGGCGATGGATTCTTTCGACGACTGCTGCGCACCCCGCGCGGCATCGGCAGCACCATAGCCGTCCGCGTGGTGGTTACCGACGAAGCCCTCAACCAGCGCGTGCTCGAGCTCGAGCTGCCCATCGAGGCGCAATAGGTGTTGGGCATGGCTGCTAGTACGCAGGCCATCGGCTTGGCATGGGCGCTGCTGCTTTTGGCTTCGTCACCGGCCCAGGCCCAGAGCCAGGCCCTGGGCAAGAGCCAGAGCAAGCCGCGCGTGCACACCTCGCTCGTCGAGTTCGACGCGTGCTTGCCGCTCGCCGACGGTCGGGTGCTGGCAGGCAGCGCGGGCGGCCTGGTCGTCATCGACGGCAATGACCGCATGCAGCGCGTGTTCACCCAGCTGGATGATCTGCCTGGCACGCGCATCCACTCCTTGCGCGCCAGCAGCGAGGGCGTCTGGGTGGGTGGTGAAGCCGGGGCAGCGCTCATCACTCTGCGTGGATCCGCATTACAGGTCAAGCGCCGCATCGACACCAGTCCCGTGCGCGGCATGTGGATCGACGAGCGCCTCGCTGGTGCCGACGAGCGTCCCGCTGGTGAAAAGGACATCTACCTGGCCACCTGGGGCCAGGGCCTCTTGCGCGTGCACGGCGATGCCATTAGCTCCGTGACCGGTGCGGACGCTGCGCGCCCACTCAGCCAGCCAACATTGCCTCCCGCGACCAGCAACGCAGCCACGGCGCGGGTGACCTCGGTGGCCATGCACGATGGCGCGCTGTGGTGGACGACGGCCGGCGCAGGACTGTGGATGCAAGCCGCAGGCGCGCCAGTTCGCAGAGATGAGAGTTTTTCTGATGATGCAGTGCTCTGGTCGCTTTCAGCCGACGATACGGCCCTGTGGGTGGCAGGCGAAGAGGGCCTGGGGCAGGCCGGGCGCGGCCTTCTGGCCTCCTCCATGCACTCGCTGCGCGGCAGCGCCAATGTTGGCGGCGAGCGGGTGGCCGTGAGCTTTGGCGCCGGTGCCAGGGCCTGGCGCGATGCCCACGTCGATCTCCCCGAGCTGCGCTTTGTGCGCAGCATCGCCAGCGCGCAGGGCGTGAGTTGTATAGGCACACAAGACGAGCTGTGGATTCGTCGCAAGGGTAGCTGGGATCGAGCGCAGCTGCAGAGCGGCGCACCGGCCAACGACATCGCCGCCCTGGTCAGCGATGGTACCCGTACCTACCTCGGCGGCTTCGACAAGGGCGTTTCCGTCCTGCAAGGCGATCGCTTCGTGCCTGTCGATATCGACATCGACCCCCACGTGAACGCGCTCGCCATTGATAGCCAGGACGGTGCCCTGTGGATTGCCACGTCGACCGGGCTCTTTCGCTATCGCGAAAGCAGCATCGATCGTTTCACCAAACGCAGTGGCTTGCCCTCGCGCCATGTCATGTCGCTGGCTGCTTTGCCCGAGGGCGGCGTGCTAGCGGGAACGGCAGCGGGCGCGGCCATCGTCAGTGGCAAGGAGATAGAGACCATCGGCGGTGGACACCTGGTAACTGGTAACGTGTGGGCAGTCGCGCGCAGCGCCGACGGTGCCAATTGGCTTGGCACCACTCGTGGTCTGTATCGGGTGCGCGGCACCGAGGTGCAGCACCTTGGCGTCGTGAGTGGTGAGCTGAGCGATGATTGGGTCATGGCGCTGGCAATTGCCAAGGATGGCGTCTTCGTCGGCACCTATAAGGGCGGCGTCGTTCGCTTGCGCAGCGATGGCAAGCGGATTCGCGCCACAGCTCTTGGCGCCGGTTGGATCAATCCCGGTGGCTTGCACTGGGATGGCTCGATCTTGCGAGCCGCCACCATGCACGGTGCGTTGCAGGGCAATGGCGTCGACGCCGATTGGCACGATCTGGAGCCCGGGCCAGGTATCGACACGACCGCCTATCTGCCCGACGGCGAGGGCGCTACCTGGGTGGCGACGCGCAGGGGCCTGGCCCGCTACGCGCCCAGCACGCAGCCCTAAAGGCGCCTGCCGAGCGCGGCCACGCCATCACCGAGCTTGCGCATGGCCTCCGCTACTTCGAGCTCCCACAGGCTTGCAGCGCATCGGCGCTCTTGGCGGCCAGCTGGCAGTTGGCAAACTCCTGGCTGGGCGGCTTGCGCGTGCATTGCTCCGCCAGGGCAGCGGCCACGTCCGCGCGCAACGAGCTGTCGGGTTCGGCAACCACGGCCACCTTCTTGGCGTACGAGGCACACCGACCCGTTGGCAGTCGCTCGAGCTTGAAGATGTTCATTGGCGCGATCAGTGGTTCCTCTGAGAAGACCGAGCGCACGACCATCTTGTAGGGACCTGGCGAGAGCACGCGGCTTTCGTACTCGACGCATTTTTTCTCACCGAGCAGAGCAACCCGCGCGGGAATGGTCACGCGGATGAAGGCCTCGCCACCAGGCGCCAAGGTGACGCCAATGGCGTGTCCAGAGCAGTCGACCTTGGCTTCGACATCGCAGTGATCGCTCACTCGGTCGATGCGCGTGCTCTGGCGATAGATGGCGAGCTCGAGGGTGTTCAAGAAGTGGCAGCTGGCATCGAGCTCGACGCGCATGGGCGAGGCACTTGGATTGGCTAGCTCGACGCGAATCTCGCTAGGGGTACCCTCTTCGATTTGCAGGGTATCGCTCGACAAGCTCGCCACCAGACCTTTGGGCAAGGGGGCCGCGGTGCGATCCAGATTGCATAGCGACTGCGCGGCCAGCGAGCCAAGATCCAGATCCGTTCCCTGGCAGGGATTGCTCTCGTAGGCGGCTTCGTCCTGCGCCTCGAGGGGCTCTGGCGGGTCGATGATCTCAACCTCGTCGGTGGCCGGCGGTGCGCTCGCAGTCGGCGAGCTCGGCGTTGTCGACGAGCCTCCGCACGCCATGAGAAAAAGACACAAGAGCTTGAGTCCTGGTTTGTACACGAAGCCCTGCAGTGCAGCTGATGTGCCAGCGCCTCGTCGGCCGCGCTCGCGAAAAGAGCGCAAACCCTGCCACGGCGAGAGGGCAAGGAGCGCAATCGCTGCCACTGGCCCCGCCAGAGCGAAAGCAATGCGCGATCTGTGCACAAGGCGCCTGCGAGTCGCATCCCGGCCCAAGCAGCCCTGGTAGGCTAGGCCCGCATGTCTGATTCGAAGATTGAAGCTGCCAAAACCGGTCGTTCCAAGTGCCGAAGCTGCCGCGAGAGTATCGAGAAGGACTCCCTGCGCATGGGCGTCATCTCCTTTCAGTTCGACTCCGATGGCTCGTGGAGCTGGTTCCATCTCAAGTGCGGGGCGGCCCTGCATCCCGAGTCCTTCGAAGCCGCCGTTGGCGAGTACCCTGGCGACATCCCCGACATCGATGCCCTGCGCGCCGATGCCAAGAAGGCCGCTAGAAAATTTCTTACGCCTCGCATCGAAGCGGCACCAAGTGGTCGCGCTGCCTGTCAAGAGTGCAGCGAGAAGATTGCGCCCAAGGGAACCTTGCGGGTGGTCTTCGATCGCGATCCGGATCCGGATACCGGCATGGCCCGTCCCGGTTACTTGCACCTGAAATGCGCGCTCACCCATCTCGCCCTCGAAGGCGATGGCAAAGCGCTGCTCTTGGCCAACAGCGATTTGGATGACCAGCAGCGCGCCACGGCCGACGCCGAGCTGTAAAAGCTCAGGCAGCCATCAGGGCCAGCAAATCGCCCTCGGTCAAGATACCGACCAGGCGCGCGCCTTCGACCACGGGCAGGCAGCCAATCTTGTTGTCGACCATAAGCTTGGCCGCTTCTGCCAGTGAAGCCTCAGGCGCGGTCGTGAGCACATCGCGGCGCATGATGGCTTTGGCGGTGGTCGTGTGCAGGGCCTTGGCTTGCATCGATTCGCTCGAGCCCATCGACCAGGCCAGTGCGCCAAAGTGGATGTCTTGCCGACTGATGACGCCAGCGACCTGATCCTGCTCGTCGAGAACCACCAGGTGACGAAAGTGGCCGACCTCCATCAGCTGCTTGGCATAAAAGAGTTCGTCGTTGCGATGCAAGGTGACGACCTCCTTACTCATGACATCGCGGACCACTCGCTGCTTCCACGAGTCCTGCTTGGCGTGGCTGCTAGATGGTGGGGCGCTCGCTGCTGCCGTCGACCTTGCTGTTGACCTTGCTGAGGAGGTCTTGCCGGCCGTTTTGCCAAAATGCCCACGCGCCTCCTCCGCGATGGCTTCGAGCTCGGCTTGAAGTCGGTGGATTTCGGCTTCGAGGCTGCGTAGATCGGAACAGTCCACTGTGATCGTCGGCGCACCTCCACTGCGGGTGAAGCGATAGGCGGAGGCGACGCACACCCGGGCTACTTCTTGACGGCTCTCGTCGTGGCCGACCCAATCGACGTCGAGTTTCAGATTCTTGTCACTCATATTCTTGTCACTCATATTCTTGTCTCTCATGGGGGCGGGTGGGGGCGATCTTAGTCTCACTTGCAGCCAAGGTATCGGCCGGTTTGACCGGATTGAGGCTGCAAGTGTGCGTCATCAGGTTGTTGGCAGCGCAGGTAACGATGACATGCCATGACAAAGCAAAATCGAGGACCAGGGCGCGGGCTCTTCGGGGTTAGCTTCTCGGGCATGCTCGCAAACCTCCGTGCCGCCCTCCTCTTGACCACGGCTGTCTCGACCACGGCTCTGTGCCTACCCGCATGCGCGGGTGACGAGGCCGAGGTAGCCATCGGCAGCCAACGCGCTGCCATCATCAACGGTGAGGCATGCGATGCCAGCGATCTGCCCGCCACGGTCGCGCTCATCGTCGACGCCAAGATCGACTTTGGTGGTGGCTCTTCGCCGATTCGCACCCTTATGTGCACGGGCACCTTAATCGCGCCTGACGTGGCGCTGACCGCCGCCCACTGCGTGGATCCCACCGCGCTCACCGGCGGTTTTGGAACCCTCACCGACGCCACCTACTACCTGAGCACGCAGCCCGATCTGAGCGCGCTCGTGCAGATGAGCAACGCGCTGCCTGAGCTGCCCGCCGACGCCAAACTGGTTCGCAGTGTGGTCAAGCACGAAGACTTCTCACTAACCGGTTCCGAGCCAGGTGAGGGCCTGGGCAACTTCCACGATATCGGTCTGGTCTTCCTTGACGAGCCGATCACCGACATCGAGCCGGCCATCGTCATCACCCCCGAAGAAGCCGTCGATCTCGCCGTTGGCGACGAAGTGCGCATCGCCGGTTGGGGCCAGCAGACGCCCGAGCAATCGGGACCCGTGGGTAGCAAGCGCTGCGCGACTACGAACATTTATGAGCTTGGCGATTTCGAGATGCAGATCGGCAACGAGCCCGACACCGCACGCAAGTGCCACGGCGACTCGGGTGGGCCGACCTACACCGAAATCGTCACCGACACCCGCCGCAAGCAGCGAGTCATTGGCGCCACCTCGCGCGCCTATGACTCCAGCGATTGCCAGCGCGGCGGCGTCGATACCATGCCAAGCGCCTGGTACGAGTGGATCGACGCTCGCCTGAGCGAGAAGTGCGATGCCGGCGACCGAGCCTGGTGCGAGGTGAGCGGCGTCATCGATCCCGGCTACTACGACGAGATCGGCGAAGACGGCGAGCCACTGCCCGGTGACAAGACCGATTCGGGCGGCTGCCAGGTTACGCCTGTGAGTGCCAGCGGCAGCGGCTTGCTGGTGCTGCTGGCCTGCCTCGGCCTGGCTCTGCGCTCTCGCTCGCGCCGCGCAGCACGGGCCTAGCGCGCCTCTGATTCGCGTAACGCGCCAGAGGGGCTCGCGCGGCGATTTCCTCTCGCTCGCGTCACGCGGCGCAGGTCTGGCGCGCACAGCACCCACGCACTGATCCGGAGGTTATAGTCAGGGTCGGGAGGCAAGGTGGCTGGCGATCGAATCGGAATACGACTCTTGGGAGCATTTGCGCTTCTCGATCGCAGTGGACAAGAGCTCGTCATTGCCAGCAAGAAAGCACGGGGCGTCCTGGCCTACCTGGCATTGGCCCGTGGCCAGAGCGCGAGCCGCGAGCAAATAGCCAGCCTCTTTTGGCCGGCCAGCGCTGATAAGGAAGCTCGCCAGAGTCTGCGCCAAAGTCTTTCGGCGCTGCGCAAAGCGCTGGGACCGGAGGCCGGCGAGTGGATTTTGACCGAGGCGGGGCAGGTGGCCCTGGCGCCGGATCGCTTCGATGTCGACGTCGAGCGAGTGCTGGCCGCCGTGTCGAGCGACGATCCCGCGCAACAGCTCGAGGCCGCGCGTCACGCCAGGGGCGTGCTTCTGCCCGATCACGTCTTTGGCGATGAGGGCGCGGATGACTGGCTGCGCGATGAGCGCTCTCGCCTGCAAGATGCCTGTCGAAGGTTTCTCTTCCGCTGCGCACAGCAACGTGCCGAGGAGCACGAGGTGGCCGTGGAGCTGTACTGGCAGCTCCTCACCCTCGATCCGGCCTGCGAAGAGGCGCACCGCGGACTCATGCAGAGCTATGCGCGGGCCGGGCAACGCAGCAGCGCGCTGGCGCACTATCGAATTTGCGAGGATGCGCTGGCCAGGCATCTGGATGCGCAGCCCTCGGCAAGCACTCGCCGGCTGTACGAAGAACTCTTATCCTCGGAGTCGTCCTCACTTGACCATATACCGGTTTCCGCGCCGGGTGTCGCTTTGGGCTTTCGTGGCGAGCCTGCAAGTCGAGAGGCCCCCACGCGCGAGTCGGCGCCCACACTGCCCTTGCCGAGCAAGCCGGCCATCGTGGTGCTGGCCTTTGCCAATCTGTGCGGCGACCAGAGCAAGGACTATCTGTGCGACGGCATCAGCGAGGACATCACCACCTTTCTCTCGCAATTTTCCTCGCTCTACGTCATGTCGCGAACCACAGCCTTTGCCTTGAAGGGCAAGTCGCTCTCGGTTCCGGAGATTGGTCGGCAACTCGGCGTGCACTACGTCCTCGAGGGCAGCGTGCGGCTCGCGGGCGAAACGATTCGGGTCACCGCGCAACTGAGCGAGGCGGAGCACGGCGGCCAGGTCTGGGCCAATCGCTACGACGGCAGCCTACAGGACCTCTTTGGCTTTCAAGACGACATCTCGCAGCGCATCGTGGCCACGACCGCCGGTCGCATCGAGGCCGAGGCGCTCGATCGAGCTCGTCGCAAGGCCGCTACCGATCTGGATGCCTACGACTACGTGTTGCGCGGCAAGTACCACCATCATCGCTGTACGCCAGAGGATTCCGAGACGGCGGTCAAGCTCTTCAAGAGCGCGGTCGAGCGGGATCCCAGCTGGCCGCTAGCGAAAGGCTGGCTCGCGTGCGCGCTTGGTCGGGCATCGAGTTTTGGGCAGACGCGCACCAAGTGGATGAATTCTAGCTCCTACAAAGAACTCTTAGATCTAGGCTTCACCATGATGGAAGAAGGCGAGGCCATTGACCAGGAGGAGAGCGAGTGTTTGCGTCTTCTCGGCGAAGTGCACCTGTTTCGCCGCAACTACGACGAGGCCGAGCGCTACTTCCGGCGCGCCCACCGCTTCAATCCCAACGATGATCGCATCCTCTCGCAGCTCTCGGCTTTCTTCACCTACTGCGAAGAGCCCGAGGAAGCGGTGCGCCATGCCAGGCTCGCCATGCGCCTAAACCCCTTCCATCCCGGTTTCTATCGCTTCAACCTGGGCAGGGCGCTTGTGTGCCTCGGCAGGTACGAGGAAGCAGCCCGCGAGATCTCCGCGGCAGCGCCGACGCAAAACCACTGGCGTCCCTATCTGGCTGCCTGCTACGCGGCTCTCGATCAAGCCGAGGCGGCGGCCGCGGTTCGAGAAGCCATCTTTGCTGCCGAGCCGGGCTTCTGCCTGGATTACCTCAAGGCCACGATGCTCTTTCGAAGCGAAGCGCGTATCGAGGAGCTCTTTGCCCTCATGGAGCGGGCCGGGCTGCCACGGCAATCCGCTGGCTCAGCCCCGCCGCGCCCGTGAATGTCTCGCGTGCCGCGCTTTTCACCGCACATTCACGCCCCGTTGACGCTCGCTTCACTGCCAGCCTGCAGGATGGATCTCACCTCAGCAAGACGAGGCAAAAGGAAGATCCATCATGACAGACATCAGCAAAATCTTTATTGTTTCGACTCTTTGTGCCTGCGGGGCCGGAAAACCGGCTGTCGAAAGAACTGCCAACCAGCAAAGCGCCGGTGATCGTGCCGAGAGCCCTGCCGGCGCCGAAGCCGCCGAGCGCAGTGAGTACGCCGAGCGCAGTGAGTACGCCGAGCTTAGGGACTACGCCGCAGCCCGCGAAGCCGCCGCGGTGCAGGCCCAGGCCGATATTCACTACCATCCCTGCCCAGCGAGTTTCTTCGAAGGCTGCGAGATGGCCGTGCTCGAGGGCAATCCCGCCGAGGCCGGCCCGTACACCATCCGTCTGCGTGCCACGCAGGCCTTCGCGGTCTCGCCTCACACGCACTCGAAGCTAGCGCGCGCCACGGTCATCGAGGGCACGATGAAAATCGCATTTGGTGACGCTGTCGACTCGAGCCAGGGCCGAACCCTCGCAGCCGGCGACTTTTACACGACGCCTGCCAACGCTGCCCACTCTGTGTGGTCCGATGGGCCGTGCACCTTGCAGCTCTCTGGGGAAGGTCCGCGCACCAGCGCGCCGGTCGGCGAGGGACATCCGCACTAGGCGCGCCTTCGGGCCATCGATTTCATCTGCGTTTCACTTACACCGCACGAGGTATGACCATGAACACGACGAACAGCACCGACAACACGAATTCTGCCACTGTCAGCCAAGCACCTATTCTGATTCCTCCCGAGGCCTTCAGCACCTTGCCGGAACCACCCAACGCTCCCTTCGTGCGCAAGCAATGCTTCGACGATGGCCACTTGTGGATGGGTGTTGTCACCACCGAGGTTGGCGCCACCTCGCCATGGCATCACCACGGCGAGTACGACACTTTGGTCTATGCCCTGGAGGGCGAGGGCACCCTGGAGTTTGGCGAAGGGGGTCGCCAGAGCATTCGCTTTCAGGCGGATGGATCCGTGGTCATGATTCCCAAGGGCGTGGTGCACCGCGAGATCAACACTGGATCGGTCCCGAATAAAGCCCTGGTCGTTCGTGTTGGCGAAGGGCAGTCTGTCATCCCCGCCAGCATCTAGGGGCGTCACTCAGTGCGAGGCGCCTCGGCGCTGCGGCGCCGCAGACGTTCCCGGCTACACACACGCACCATCCCGGGCTTCTCGTTGCTCGTGGCCTCGCTCATGGCCAAGTCGCAGAGCTCGAGGACATCGATGAGCAAGTCGGCCTGGCTGATGCCGACCTGCAGTTGCATGAGTCGGTACTCGCTGGTCTCGGAAGCGGGACCCGGGCCAGTCAGGCGGGTCTGTGCAGTGATCGGGGCGCTGTGCGTCGGCGCGTGCGTCTTGCCTGCGGCGCCGGCCTGGCACCCCAGCAAGGGCAGTAGTATCAGCGCGAGCCGCATGCCCTGCATTGTATCCGGGCGCAGGGGAGGTTGGGCGCACGATTTCGGTGGCAAGCTGGCGCGAATGCTGATCGCGCCACAGAGACATGCGCCCAGAGCGTCTTGCATGAGCTAGCCCGCGTTCTGGCGCGCCTCTACCCAGGCCGCGAAGCGTTCACACATCTCGGCAAAGGAGCTGTCCTCGTTGCTGGCGATGAGCTCGTTGCCGTCGACGATGCGGATCGTGCAATCGAGCTTCACCTCGCCGGTGAAGGGCGCAATAGACTCGAGGCGAGCGACGCTCTGCCTGGCATCGGCGACCACCTGGTCACCGCTCATGGCGGCGGCGCGGGCCAGGGCATCGGCGCTGAGGGTGTGACCAGTGAGCGCTGCGATGAACTCGGGCAGGCGCTTGCTGTTGCCAGGCTGCCAATAGGCGCGGCGCAGCTCGGGGCCGATTTTGGGGTTGTCGACCAGGTGAGCATCGCGCTCCAAGAAAAAGTCGCGGGTCTGGGCCACACCCATGAGCGCCAACACGTAGCTGTGATAGTAGGCGCTGGCCTCGCCCGAGAGCAGGTGGGGGACGCTGAGGGCTGGCCGACCTGCGTCAGCACCGAGCAGGCGATTTTCGACGGCGCGAATCTCCGCCAGCACGCGCTCGGCGGTGAGCTCGTCATCGGGAATCTCGTAGATGGCGCGCTCGGCATAGCAGATGGCGCTCATCGCGCGCAGGTTGGAGGCCTCGCCCCGCTGTCGGGCTCGCAGACCTCGCTCGATGATCGGAAAGGCGATGGCCTCGCCGCTGCTGGTGTGCGCGTAGCGGGCTTGCCAGTCGGCATCCTCCAGCAAGCTGTCAAGGAACATGCTCTGCACTTCGGCAAAGGCCGCCGAGGTCGGCGCGAACTCCTGAGAAAAACACGGAGCCGGCATATCGATGTTGGCGAAGTGAGCCGCGTGACCGCCCTCGTGAAAGAGGGTGGCACTGGCGCGCTGCCCGGAGCCGAGCATGCCCGGGATGGCGTTGGCGGTGAAGTGAATCTCCGCTGGCTTTAGGCTGCCCTGATCGCGCCAGGCCGGCACGGGCATGTGACAAAAGCCGTTGGGGTACTTGCCCTCGCGATCGACGAGATCCAGGACCAGGGTCGCGCCAGCGTACTCGATGCCCAGCGCGGCAAAGCTCTTGCCCCAGCGCTCGACGGCCTTGGCAAAGGGAAAGTAGGGATCCATCTCCTTGGTCATGTCGCCGCTGATGGCATAGCGGAAGTTCCACGGCTCACGCTCGCTGGCGCTCATGCTGGCCAGGGTGGACTGGTGGCGCTCCTCGGTCTTGTCCATCAAGGTATCGAGCAGGGCAAAGATCTCGGCCTTGCTCATGCCCTCGACGCGCCTGACTTTCCAATCGTAGAAGTCCTCGCCGCCGAGCATGCGACCCAGACGATTGCGAGCCTTGACCAACTCGAGATAGCCATGGGTGAGCACGTGATCTTCGATGGAGCGAAGGCCCCGCCAGGCGGCCTCGCGCAACTCGCTGGTCTCGCCGGAGGCCAGCATGGTGCCGAGCTTGACCGAGCTTGCCAGAACGAACTCGCCACTTGTCGGATCGACGTAGCCGAGCTTCATCGAGTCGCGCTTGCGAGCCAGCGCGCCTTCCATGTCGATGATCGTGGCGGCCAGCGCGCTGCCCTCGCTCGACTCGATAGTGTGGGCCTCGAGGGTTTGAATCCATCCTTGTAGAGCGATGCGCTCGTCCTCGCTCTTGGCCACGGCAAGGGCATCACGCGCCTCGGCCAGGCGAGCAGGGCTCTGCAGCCAGCCACTGAGGGTCTTCTCTTCGTGATCGAAGCGAGCGCCCGCGGCATCGGCATCGGCATCCAGACCCATCTTCGCGGTCCAGAAGGCATTCTCCTTGGCGATGTGCAGGGCTTCGTATTCCAGCGAGAGGGCGCGATGCAGTTCGGTCATGGCCGCACTGTCGATCAGAGTCGGCGGCGGATCAAGCCCGCGGGCGCTGGGCATGGGGCCACTCCTGGCGCTCGAGCGGGCGATCTAAACGGGCGATTCGCGGGGCGATCTAAACGGGCGATTCGGGGGAAAGGGGCGGGGCGATCCGGGGGAATTCCGGGGGCTGCCATGCCTTGCCGTGCAAGCCCTCAGACCGCTTCGTATAGTCCCCTCCATGAGCAGATTCGCGACAGGCTTGTGCCAGCGGTCCAGCGCCGGGCGACGACGTCCCTTCGTTCTTTCCCTGTGCATCGCCCTGGTCCTGGGGGCCAACCGAAGCGCGTGGGCCGACTTGAGTCCACCCGCTGGCGAGGCGGTCACGGGCGGCCTGCTCGCTGGCGCGGTCTTGCATCAAGGCGCGGGAAGCTCAGCCTTTGTCGATGCCGAACTTGCATGGACGCACTACCCGAGTGAATTCGCCAACGGTTTTCTGACCCCCGGTGTTGTGCTGGACGCAGGTTACGAGCATGACCCTGCTCGTGCGCGTGTCACGCTAGCCGGCAAGCTCGGCATCTTTTACATCCTTTCCGTCGAAGCGGGCATCGCCCTTCGCGCGGATTCCGAAGACACACTCATCGGAGCTAGTGGCCGCGTGCGCGTCAACCTCCCGATCGGCGAGCTCGTCTACCTGAGCCCCTACGCTCGGAGGTCGATGTTCAGCGGCGGGGCGCGCGACACGGAGCTTGGAGTTGGACTCAAGGTCATGCTTTGGGGCGACAGCAGCAAGCTGGAAGGCGTCTTGAATCGCTGAGCGCGTGACCGCACTTTCCTGGGCCACCCCGCGCGGCCCGCGTACACTGCGGCGCATGGAATCATCGAGCCCGCCTTCCTCGCCCGAGCTCGCCCACGTGCTGCGCATGGTCAAGTACCTGCTCTACGTCGGCTTCGTCGTTCTCTTCTTTATTGTCATGCGGCGAATCGCGCCGATCATCATGCCGCTGGTCGCTGCCTGCGGCGTGGCGTATTTGCTGGACGGCCAGGTCGACAAGCTGGTGGCGCGGGGACTCAAGCGGGTCTGGGCGGTCACCTTGCTGCTGGTCGCCTTCTTGACCGTCACCAGCATCGTCCTGGTCATCGCCCTGCCGATGATTTCCTCCGAGCTCATCGACTTTGCCGCCAACCTGCCAGCGCGTTTAGAAAACTTCTCCGCGTGGCTGGCGACGCACACGGGCTTTGCCATTCCGGACTCGTGGAGCGCCTATCTACAAGACGCTCACTTCGAGGCCATCATGCGCGAGGCGGCCGGCCCCGCCAGCAGCTTCACCCGCGCGGCCCTGGGCGGCTTCTTCTCGGTGATGGGCGTCTTGGCCGAGCTTCTGCTCATCCCGGTCTTTGCCTTCTACATCCTTCTCGATTGGGATCACATCCTCAAGAGCGGGCGCGGCCTCATCCCACCGCGCCATCGCGAGCTGGTCACTGGCATCGTCGTCGAGATCGATGCGGCGGTGTCGACGTGGATTCGCGGCCAGCTGATCGTGACCACCTTGCTCGGCATCTTCTACGCCATCGCCTTCAAGATCATCGGCATCAAGCTCGGTATCACCATTGGCGCCATGGTCGGTCTGCTCACCGTCATTCCCTTTCTGGGCACCCTGGTCGGCGTCGCCTTGACCGCGCTCATCATGCTCAGCAACGGCACGAGCACCAGCCAGATGATTGCGGTTGGCGTCACCTTCGTGGTCTTGCACCTGGTCGAAGCGGCCGTGCTCACCCCCAAGCTGGTCGGCAAAAAGGTCGGGCTCGGCGAGGTCGGCGCTCTCTTTGCGGTCTTGGCGGGCGGTCAACTTCTGGGCCTGGTCGGCGTCTTGCTGGCCGTACCTATTGCCGCCAGCCTGGCGGTGGTGGTGCGGCGCGCGCTGGGCTACTACCGGTCCAGCAGCTTCTTCCAAGAGGAAGAGGGTCAGGCATCTTGAAC
>JAHEAK010000315.1 GCA_024642805.1 Kofleriaceae bacterium
CATGTTCAAGATCGCACGACAAACCGCCCAATCCACTCGCAACTCCCAACTCGGTCGCACCGTAGGCCGCTCCCAGCTCGGTATGACGCTGCTCGAGATCATGATCGTTCTCGCCATCATCGCGGTTGTCATGGGCTTCCTGGTCGGCCCGCGCGTCCTGGCGATGTTTCAGGACTCCAAAAAAGACACCACCAAGATGATCATCACCAAGTTGGCCTTCGATGCTTACACCCAGTGGACGATGGCGACCAGCGAGTCCTGTCCAAGCAGCCTCAAGGACCTGGCCAAGTACAGCAACAAGAAAGACACCAAAGATGGCTGGGGCAACGAGCTGGTGATGTTCTGCGGTGAGAACGTGCCCGAGGGTGTGTCCAACGGTTTTGCCATCTTGAGCAAAGGTCCTGACGGCAAGCAGGGCACCGAAGACGACATCAAGA
Organism: Kofleriaceae bacterium; assembly: GCA_024642805.1. GTDB lineage: Bacteria > Myxococcota_A > Polyangia > Haliangiales > Haliangiaceae > NORP324. The sequence goes on from JAHEAK010000315.1 coordinate 438, forward strand.
GCTGGGAATAGCTCCAAGCGAGACGCGCATAGCCATGACGAGCCACTCACATCATCGCCAACGGGGCATGACCATGATCGAGATCATGGTGGTGCTGGCGATCATGGGCTCGCTTATGGCTGTGTTGCTGGGTGGCAGCCTGCTCAAGAGCAACGCTGCCCGCACCCGCGAAGGCGCGGTCGAGGTGATGGCTACCTTGCGGGCCGCCTACAACATGGCGACGATGACCGGCAAACATCATCGCGTGGTCTTCAACCTCGAAGAGCAGACCTATCACATCGAAGTTTGCCTCGGTAAGCAGACCCTCAAGAAGGGCGATGAAGAGGAACAGGTAGACCAGGAAGAGCTCGGGAAACTACGAGAGCGCATGGAGCGGCCCGACACCAGCGACATCAACCAGGAGATCGTTCAGGCCGCTTCACCCGAAGAAGCCACAGAAGCAGCCGCAGCGCTCGCAGGCCTGCGCCTGGGGACCTCGCGCTGCCAGGCGGCCGTCAACACGATCTCAGGTCAGCCTTCCAAGACCGGCAACAAACACAAGCTCGACATCGAACGCGGCATCCGGATCCAAGAATTGAGCGTCCAGCACCTCAACGAAGCCGTCGATGAAGGCATCGTCACCATCAATTTCTTTCCCATCGGATCGGCGGAGCGCGCGGTCGTTCAGGTCGGCAACACGAGCGGCGAGGTGTTTTCCATTCTGGTCTACGGCTTGACCAGTCGGGTCGAATTTCGCGAGGGCAAGGTCGAAGTCGAAGACCACATGAAACTCGACGCCGCCGGCGACGAGGTGGATGAGCGCGAATGAGGGATTCACGCGCCCAACAGGGGTTTACCCTCGTCGAGGTCATGATCGCGCTGGCGATTCTGGCCGTCGCTCTGACCTTGCTGCTTCGGGGTGCTTCGGTAAACGTGGCATCCACGCAGCGCTCGCAACTCATGACCGCTGCGACGGAGCTGGCCCGCGGCAAGATGTATGACGTTGAGGAGAGACTTCAAGAAGAAGGTTTTCAACAGCTCGACGTGAGCGAGGAAGGCGATTTCGAGGAGGAGGGCTGGGAGCAGATCAAATGGGAACTGGAGATCCTGAAGATCGAGCTGCCCAATTTGGAGGCTATGCAAGGCTTTGGGGCCCCCGCAGCGGAGGGCGGTGAAGGCGGCGAGCAGGGCGGCGCCGGCGGCATGTTAGGCGGACTACTCGGTGGCATGGGCGGCAGTGACGGTGGTGCCGGTGCCGGGCTCATCGGTTCTCAATTCGAAGTCTTTCGCGGCATCATGGAGGAAGCGATCCGCAAGGTGCACTTAAAGGTCAGCTACAAAGTGGCCGGCTATCTCGAGAGCTTTACCGTCGATTGCTACTTCACGGATCCGGCGGCCGTCAATCGCATCATCAACCTCGGCCCCGGGGCCGGCGGGGAGGGCGATGGCGGCGACGCTAGCGATGGCGGCAGCGGCGGCAGCGGCGGCAGCGGCGGCGGCAGCGGCGGCAGCAGCGGCAGGCAGCCGAGCACGGGCAAAGGCGGAGGTAAGGGAGGTTGAGGCACGTGCGCAGCCAAACGCGGCAATCGGGCATGACTCTCATCGAGTTGCTTGTCTCCATGGCCATCATGGTCAGCATGCTCACCATCGCCTGGAGCACCTTTAGCGGGGGCCTCACGATCAAGCGAGCCTCAGAGAAGATCAACGATCGCTTTCACGAGGTGCGCGCAGCCATGGTGCGCATGAACGACGACTTGGCTTCGGCGTATATCAGCGCCAACGAAGATCAAAATCTGCAAGAGCGGCGCACCCTCTTCGTTGGCAAGGACAATAGCGACGTCGACGAGCTGCGCTTCACCAGCATGGCGCACCGGGTCCTGTGGGCTGACGCTAATGAGTCCGAGCAGACCATGATCTACTACTACGAGGAGGAGGATCAAAAGGAGCACGGTGTCACCAACCTGGTTCGCCGAGAGAGTCGACGACTCACCGACGAGCAATGGGAAAATGAGCCCGGCGATATCGAGGTTCTGCTGCGCAATGTCCAGAAGGTGCAGTTCGAGTACTACGAGTGGCAGGAGAAGAACTGGCGCGAGACCTGGGATAGCACCAAGGTCGATGGCCAGCGTGGCAAGCTGCCAACCCGCGTGCGCATCACCATCGAGCTCGAGAACGACAAGGGTGATCCCATCAAATTTACGAGTCAGGCGCGCCTGATGCTCCAAGAGGAACTGAAGTTCTTTACCAACTAAGCCATGGCACGAAGCGAAGGACATAAGGCACGAAAGCGCGAGGGCAAGACCTCGGTGCGTGAGCGAGGCATTGCCTTGGTCATCGTCATGTCCTTTTTGACGGTGCTCGTTGGCCTGGTGGCCGAGTACTCCACCAACTCGACGGTCAACTTCGTGTCGGCTGTCAACGCTCGCGAAGCCATGCGAGTGCAGTTCCTCAACCGCTCCGGCGCCAATCTGGCGGAACTCATCATTCGGGTCCAGACCGACGTCATGGACAAGAACCGCCAGCTCATTGGCGACATCCAGTTGGCGGACTACACGGGTCTGTTCATGGGCGCCTTTGGTGGTTCGGCCCAAGAGGTCAAGGACATGAGCGCGATGCTGGGCGGCATCGATGGCGACTCCATCAAGGGGCTGGGAGTGGGAGCGGGGCAGTTCGATGTGGCCATCACCACCGAGGACGGCAAGCTCAACATGAACTGTGCCAATGGCTCCGAATCCAGCCGCAAGAACCTGCGTACCCAGTTGCAGGCGCTGTTCTTCTTTCAGGCATACGACCCCATCTTCGAGAAGCCCGACGCCAACGGGTGGAATCGCACGCGCGAGGAGCAAGTCAGCGCCCTCATGGACTACATCGACAAGGACACGGCCAAGAGCGAACAGCGCGGTGCCAGCGAGGACTACGGCTACGAGGGCCTGGACGACAAGTACAAGGCCAAGAACAACTACATCGACACGGTCTCAGAGTTGGCACTGGTTGCTGGGGTCGACGACCGCTTCTGGACTCTCTTCGGCAGCCAGTTCACCGTCTACGGCGACTGCAAGGTCAACATTGGCGCGATTCAGGATCCTCGGCTCATCGCGGCGGTGATTTCCCTGTCCTCCAAGAACGAAGAGGATCCGGTGATTCGCGATCCGCAGAAATTGTGGAAGCTCGCCAAGCGGGTCTCCGAAGCCCGGTCTTTCGGGGTCTATTTCGATGACCTCAATGCCTTTGCCGACTACGTCAAAGACCCCGATGGCGCACTGCAGTCGCTTCTGGGTGGTGGCGAAGATGGCACCAAGACGCCCGCGCCTGGGGCAGCCGCCGCGGCCCAGAGCGTCGAGCCTGTCGAGGGTGTCGAGCTCGATCCACAGAAGCTCGGCCAGGTTGCGAGCTCAGGACCGCGCCGTCTGTATCGCGTCGAAGTGACCTCGAGCATTGGTGTCGATACCCAGGGCGAACCGCGTTTTAGCCGCAAGCTTGTCGGCATCTGGGACACCCAGGTGCAAAACCAGAACATGCGAACACCTGACTACCGACGTGGTGCCTGGGTGTTTTGGAGAGAAGAGTAAGTATGGCCAGTCGAGTTCTTGGAGTTGACCTTGGCGCCTACAGCGTAAAAGTTGTGGTGACGAGTCCTGGCTTTCGCCAGGCATTGGTCTCGGAAGTGATCGAGAGGCGGGTGCCGCCAGGAGACGAGCCGCATCTGGTGCGAGCGGCGTCGGTGGTTGGCGAGATTCTGGCTCGCTTCCGTGGCGATGACGATTCCGTGTATTCGTCGATTGCCGGCGACAAGGTGTTCCTGCACGTTCTCGAGTTTGGCTTCAAGAGCCTGCGGCGCGCGGATCTAGAGCGAGCGGTTGGCGGTGAGCTGGAAGGCGTGCTGCCTATCGATCTCGAAGACATGGTCTTTGCCTTCGAGCAGATTCCGAAGCTGGCCGAGCCAAGCAAAGACCTCGAGATCGTCGATGAGGAGCCGACCCTGGTCTCTGGCGTGCAGACCCAGCCGGTCGTTCATGGGCGAGTCGCGGACGTCGCCACCGGCATGTGGGTTTTGGCGGCAGCCACGCAGCGCTCGCGTGCCGAGGAGTTCCTGGTCGCCCTGCGTGGCCACGGTGTGGACCCTCGCGGGCTGCTGGCGTCGCCAGCGCCCTACGCACGCCTTGCCGAGAAGATCGACGCTGGCACCATTGCTCTGGTGGACGTCGGGCACATGCGGACCGATTTCTGTCTCTCGCGTGGCGGCAAGCCCATCTACGCCCGCTCTATTGCGCGCGGTAGCCATCATCTTACGCGCGCCATGGCCAAGGCGTGGAACCTCGACTACGGGCGCGCCGAAGCTGTCAAGCACAGCGATGGTTTCGTCGCCTCCGATGCCATGCCAGCCACCTCCGAGAACGCCGCACGTATCAGTGGCTTCTTGCAGCGCGAGCTGGCTCCACTGGTGCGCGACCTACATCGAACGATCAAGAGCTGTCGAGCAAAGACCGGCTTCTCGCCGGAACGTCTTCTCTTGGTAGGCGGTGGGTCCCGACTCGCCGGCTTGCCCGCGTATCTGGAGGAGCAGCTGCAAGTGCCAGTGGCTCTCGTTGGCCAGGAGCACTCCATTCACCTGCTCGGCCCAGCCGCCAGCATGGCGAGCCTCGACACGTCGGCGCTTGCGCTGGGTATCGCCATGGATGGTGCCAGTGCCAAGCCAGCCTTTGATCTGCGTCAGGGCGCGCTAGCCTTCAAAGCGGATCTGAGCTTCTTGCGAACCAAGGTGCGTTCCATTGCTGCCGCCCTCGTCGCGATTATGGCCTTCGGCGTGCTGAGCGCCTACACCGGTGTTCGCAAGCTGCGTGGCGCGGAGGAGACCCTCGACAGACGTGTGGCCCTCGAGTCAGCCGAGGCCTTCGGGGAGCAACTGAGCGCTACCGATGTCCTCGAGCGGGTCGGCCCCGTGGATGGCGGTCGAATCGTCAACCCGGTGCCGGCAATGACCGCGTATGACATGCTCTTGGCTTTCAATGAGGCGCTGCCGGCCAAGGACAAGGCGGTGCTCGACATCAAGACCGTCGACATCAAGCCCGGCAAGGTGCTCGTAAAGGCCTCGTCGTCGCCATTTGATGAGGTGTCTGCATTGCAGGGCATCAAGAATCTCGAAGAGAGCCTGAAAGCCTCGAAGTGCTTCAAAGATTTTCCGAGCCCGGAGAGTCAGCCGGGCGCAAATGACACTCGACAGTTCTCGTTGACCATCAAGTCTACGTGCAACCAGCAAGGAGCGGACAGTGGCCACGTCAATTGATGGACTTCGTGAACGCTGGGAACGAATGAATCCCAGCGAGCAGCGCCTGGTTAGCATTCTGGGGGCAACCCTTGTCGTGTGCCTCGTGGTCGCGCTGGTCGCCAAGATTGGCAGTGGCATGGACGCCATCGAGCGCAAGAATGGTGACTCGCGCAAGGCACTGCGCTCGCTGGCCGTGTTTCGCAACGCCAAGGCCAAGGCCAGCTCTGCTGGAAGTGAGATCACGATCCCAGACAAGGCACTGGCGCTCGACAGCTACCTGGAGGGCATCATCTCGGAGATGGAGCTGACCAGCCCGACCTATCCGGCTCCCAAGGAGTCCAAGTCTGGGGATTTTGTGGAGCTGTCATTCTCGGTGGAGCTCAAGGGGCTTGACATCAATCAGCTCACGCTGCTCCTGGAAAAGATCGAGACTGGATCCAAGCTTGTCGTCCTAAAGGAGCTTCTCGTCGAGACCAATTTCCGCGACAAGGAAAAGCTCGACGTCGAGTTCAAGATCGCGACCTACAAGAAGGCCGAGGCCGAGGCAGTTGAGAAACCCAAGGACGGCGAAGCTGCAGGGGAGGAAGGCTAATGAACCTATCTAGCAGGCAGCGCAAGATTGCCAAGTGGGTAGGCTATCCACTCCTCGC
>JAHEAK010000316.1 GCA_024642805.1 Kofleriaceae bacterium
GTGTCTGCTCGGTCCGCAGGTTTGGCGCAGGCGGGCCACATGCACAGCGCGAGCATCCATGAGCTCATCAAGCCGCGCCTGCCGGTGCTGGGCAAATGCTGTGATGGCTTCACTAGGAGTACCTGACGGCGACGATTTCGAAGAGACCAACACCACGCGGGCGACGCACCTTGACCTCATCGCCGAGCTCGCGACCTAGCAGCGCCTTGCCCATCGGCGAGTCCATGGAGATGGCGTGGCTCTCGACATTGGATTCGTCTGGACCGACGATGCGGTACTCGACCTCTTCGCCTTCGTCGTTTTCCAGGCGAACCCAGGCGCCGAAATAGATCTTGTTCTCGTCATGCTGACGGGCTTCGACCACCGTTAGTTCTTCGAGACGCTTGCTCAGAAAGCGCACCCGCGAATCGATCTGTCGCAGGCGCCGCTTGCCGTACTGATAGTCGGCATTCTCCGAGCGATCACCGAGGGCGGCGGCGTCGCTGACCGCTTGCGTGACTTTGGGGCGCTCGACCTTCCACAGCTGCTCGAGCTCCTGGCGCATCTCCCTGGCGCCCTCGGGCGTTATGTAGGCGCTGGCCTTGGGCTTTGCGGGGCGATACCGACTCATCGGAATCGAGTTAGCAGAAGAGGTTCAACAGGCGACTCATGCTCGCCTTGTCCGCGGGTGGGAACTCGTAGTTGCTCAGCTCGTTGCTTCGTACCCAGCGAACCTGTTGCACACCAATGGGCAGAGGCTCGCAATGCTCGGGAAGCTCACAGGCAAAGAGAGTGATGTGAACGTCGTAGGAGTCGTACTCGTGGGTGTTTTCGCCGATCGGCTCGCCGACCAGCACGGTGAGACCAATTCGCTCGCCAACTTCTCGTACCAGCGCGCCGGGCTTGCTCTCGCCCGACTCGACGCGACCTCCAGGGAACTCCCAGAGCAGGGGCAGCACAGCGGTCTTGGAACGCTGGGTAAGAAGGTACTCGCCGTCTTTTTCAATGACAGCCGCCACGACCTCGATGACGTCTTTCCCCATGGGCGCGGCATTATCAGTGCGGCATGCCCGGCGTGCAAGGGCTGGCCGGATTTCACCAAAGATATTCGGGACGTGGTAGCGTCGACCTATAGCCATGGCCATTGTATTCACTGAGATTCACCCCGCCGAGAGTCCCGAACAGCTCAACACCGAGTGGTTCATCTTGCGCAACGACGGCGAAAAGCCTCTCTCGACCCGCAATTGCAACCTCGTGGTCTCGCGCAAAGGCAGCAAGAAGCAAAGCTCCCTTGGCACCATGGATCCTGGTTTCAGCCTGGCGCCAGGCGAGAGTGTGCGAGTGGTAACTGGCAACCCCGGGCGCAAGGCACACGGCAGCGCGCCCACCGATGATATCCGCAACTACAACCTCTTTCTGGCCGCGCCCGTTCTCAAGGGCTCGGGCACGATCCTCACCGTGAGCTTGCGGCAGTTGAGCCTGGCTAGCGCCGAGTTCAGCAAAGAGGCCAAAGACGGCCTGGCAGAAGCCTCCGCCTAAGCTGCGGGTCTTCGGCCGGCGTCGCGAGCCTAGAACAAGACCATCTTGATAAAGGCAGCGACCCCGAAGCCAAGTGCCAAGAAGACCGCGAAGAGAGCCGCGTGCATCCAAAGCGGCGGTGCGGAAGTCTCCGGGTTGCGGCTCATCGTCGGCCTTGACTCGCGATGCGAGAGGGGCGACATCATCTGCGGCTGCGGCCCGGGAAAGCCCGTTGGCTGCTGGCCGTAGGTGTTGTTCTGAATTTGCGGTCGAGCCATCGGCGCGGAGGGCCGAGGAATCTGGGGCAGCGGGCTCTGTTCGGAGGTGGCGCCTTGGGCGGGCCCCTGGTAGTTGGCCTGCTGGCCCATGAGGGTCAGATTGACCGGCTGTGCTTTCAAGTTCGGAGCGGGCGCGCCTGCTTGCTGGCCTGCTTGCTGGCCTGCTTGCTGGCCACCTTGCTGTTGGGGCTCGTTTGGCTGCTGGCCGCGACTAAAGGCCTCGACATCCATGGTTTCGGGCGGCGTTGCAAAATCGCCGCGCGTTGCTTGTGGCGGTGGTGGCGGGGTTCGCACGCCGGGGACGGGCGGCAGGCTGCTCTCCTCATCGGCGGTCATCTCGCCGACGTCCATGGGCCCGGCGCCAAGTGACTCGGGTCGGGTGCTGTCGAAAGATTGCCTGGTGCCGTCGCTCAGCTTGGTCTCTGCCGTCCACTCGCTATCGACCTGTGAGCCGCCATTGTGAAAGGCGGAGACACGCTCGGCGGGGTTGTACTCGATGCGGGTCGGTCCTTCATCGTCCTCGTCGCCATCGGAATCGGGGCGCTGCGGCAAGATGGTTGGAATCGAGCCGAGGCGAGGCCCGGCAGCAGGAGCGCGGGCTGCCGGCGGACGAATCGCGGCAGGAGGGGGCTTGGCGAGCTTCTGTGGCGCTTCTTTGGCAGGCGCGGCGCGTGGCGGGTTGGCGTTATCGTTGAAGTCGGAGTCCCAGCTGTCGTCGGCGACCGAATCGCGCTTGCCCGTGACCAACTCGCGCATCTGATTGGCGTGTGCTTCGAGGTCCTCGCCAAAATGATCGTCGAAGAAACGCGATATCTCCCCAGGTCCACCGGAGCCGCCGCGCTCGTGCAAGAGCCCCAAGAGGGCCTCTCCGAAGGCCTGCGCGCTCGCGTAGCGATTCTCGGGCTCGTAGGCGAGCGCCTTCATGATGACGTCGTCGACGGCCTTGTTGAGATTGGGATTGAGCGAGGAGGGCGTAGGTACGCCGCCATTTACGATCGCCTGATAGGTGTCGTAGGTGGTTTGCCGTTTGAAGAGTCGTCGACCCGTTAAGAGCTCGTGGCACAGAGTGCCGAGCGCGAAGATGTCGGTGCGGTGATCGACGGTCTTGGCCAGGCACTGCTCCGGCGACATGTACGCAAACTTGCCCTTGATGGTGCCTGTCCTGGTTTGCACTTCGCGCATGTCTGACTTGGCGATACCGAAGTCGACGATCTTGAGAATGCCCTCGAAGGTGACGACGAGGTTTTGCGGCGAGATGTCTCGGTGCACCAGGTTGAGAGACTTGCCGTGCAGCATCTTGGAGTGGGCGTAGTGCAGGCCGCCACAGGTTTGCGCCGCCATGCCAAAGACCAGATTGGGGTCGATGAGGCCGCCGCCGATGCCACGCTCCTGGGTCTTGCGGGCCATCTGCGCCACCGACATACCGGCCAGATACTCCATGACCAGGAAGTAGCGACCTTTGTGCTCTCCGAGTTCTAAGGTCTGGACAATGTTGGAGTGATCCAGCTGCGCGCTGACACGAGCCTCATCGAGGAACATGCGGACGAACTCCTGATCGTCGGCAAGGTGATCGAGGAGACATTTGACGACCAGGTACTTTTCGAAGCCGGATGCGCCCGAAATCCGAGCCAGATAAATCTCGGCGGTGCCGCCCATGGCGATGAGGGCCAATAGCTCGTACTTGCCGAGCTTCTGACCTATCAGTTCGCCGTTCATGGCCGGGGTTGGCACTGCCGATAGGATACCCCGGCTGTTCCACAAAAGGAAAACTCCGGCTTTGACCGGAGTTTATAGAAGAGCGAGTAGGTGGCCGCGCCGTGCTTCCGACGGGCCTTCCGAGAGCCTTCAGACCTCGAGAATTTCCTCTTCCTTCTTGGAGCCCATCTCGTCGACGACAACCACGTACTTGTCGGTCAGATCTTGGATGCGCTTTTGGCCGGCCTTCAGGTCGTCCTCGGAAATCTCCTTTTCCTTCTCGGCATCTTTGAGCATGTCGTTGGCTTCGCGTCGGCCGGAGCGCACGGCGATGCGCGCGTCCTCGGTCATCTTCTTGATGACTTTGGCCAGCTCTTTGCGACGCTCGTGGGTGAGGGGAGGAATCGGCAGTCGTACCAGCTCCGAATCGCTCATTGGATTGAGACCCAGGTCGCTGCTGCGGATGGCCTTTTCGATGGCCGGCAGCATGTTCTTCTCCCAGGGCTTGATGGTGATGAGGCGAGCGTCGGCGACGTTGAGGCTTGCGACCTGGTTGAGCGGGGTCGGGGTGCCGTAGTAGTCGAGCTTGATGTTGTCGAGGAGCGACAAGTTGGCTCGCCCGGTTCGTACCTTATCGAGCTCAGTCTGGAAGCGCTCGATCGCTTTCTTCATGCTGGCTTCCGCCTCGCTCAAAACGTCTTCAACCATAACTAGGACTCCTTCGCAAAGCGCGTGGGCTCCGCTGCTTGAATCTTGGTGCCGACGGCCTTTCCGGCCACGACGTCCTGGATACTACCAGGTTTGTTCATATTGAACACGATCATGGGAAGGTCGTTGTCGCGACACAGAGCAAAGGCCGTGCTGTCCATGACCTTGATGTCGTTCTTCAGCGCGTCGGAGAAGCTGACGCGATCGTACATGCGCGCTTCGGGATTCTTGACCGGATCGGAATCGTAGACGCCGTCGACCTTGGTACCCTTGAGCAGAACCTCGGCCTGGATCTCCATGGCGCGCAAGGCGGCCGCTGTGTCGGTGGTGAAGAAGGGATTGCCGGTACCGGCGGCGAAGATGACCACGCGGCCCTTCTCCAGGTGGCGAATGGCGCGCCGGCGAATGTAGGGCTCGGCCAGCTGGTGCATCTCGATGGCGCTGAGCACACGCGTCTTGAGGCCGCGGGCTTCAAGTGCGTCCTGCAGCGCGACGGCGTTCATGACCGTGGCCAGCATGCCCATGTAGTCGGCGGTTGCCCGATCGCTGCCGTGGCGAGCGGCTTGCGAGACGCCACGGAAGATATTGCCACCGCCAACGACGACCGCCAGCTCGACGCCCATCGCGTGGGTCTTGACCAGCTCGTCAGCGACGGAGCCAATCACTTGCGGAGAGATGCCGAAGTCCTCGTCGCCCATCAGGGCTTCGCCGGAGAGCTTGAGCAGGACACGCTTGTAGACGGCGGGGGAAGTCTCGTTCATGGGGTGCTCGGTGGGCGTGTGGCGCCCGTGTTCGTGGGTGTGCAGCTGATAAAAAACGAGGCGCCTGGTTTCCCGGGCGCCTCCGTAGCGAGTTGCTTCGCTAGTTTTGCATCTTCGCGACTTCCGCCGCGACCTCTGCGGCGAAGTTCTCCTCTTTCTTCTGGAGACCCTCGCCCAGCTCGAAGCGGGTGAAGCGGCGCACGCTGATGTTCTCGCCCAGCTTGGCGACTAGAGCCTGCTGGAGGTCGAAGATGGTCTTCTTGTCGTCCTTGACGAAGGGCTGGTCGAGGAGACACAGCTCTTTGAGCCACTTGACGATCTGACCGTCGACGATCTTCTCGATCATCGCTTCGGGCTTACCGCTCTCCTTGGCCATCTCGAGGCGAATCTTGCGCTCGGCAGCCACGACGCTCTCGGGCACTTCGTCGCTCTTGACGAACTGCGCGCCCATGGCGGCAATCTGCATAGAGACGTCACGAGTGAACTCGATGAAGGACTCGTTTTTGGCCACGAAGTCAGTCTCGCAGTTGGTCTCGAGCAAAACGCCAATACGGCCGTTTTGGTGGATGTACGAGGTGACCAGGCCTTCGGTGGCGATACGACCAGCCTTCTTGGCAGCCTTGGCAAGGCCCTTCTTGCGAAGGAACTCGATGGCGTTGTCCATGTGACCGCTGCACTCGACGAGTGCTTTCTTGCAGTCAGCCATGCCCGAGCCCGTGCGCTCGCGCAGTTCTTTGATTTGATCCATGGTTACGTTGGACATGCTGTGTACTCCTGTAGTCTCTAGTTGTTGCCCGAGTCGCTAGGCGCTGGAGCGTCAGGGGAAGCCGAGGCCTCCGCAGTTGAGTCGGTGGTGAGGCTGCTGCCGCCCGAGGAGATCTCGACGCGTGGGCCATCGCCGCCCGATTGCACGTGAATGACTTTTTCCTCTTGCTGCGAGCTCTCGCGAGTCTGACGGCTCTTGCGCTCTTTGTTGAGCTTGGCGCCGATGAGGGCTGCGTCAGCGATGCGGCTGGTGAAGAGCTTGATGGCGCGGATGGCGTCATCGTTGCCAGGAATCACGTAGTCGATGTTCTCTGGGTTGCAGTTGGTGTCGGTCACGGCAACGACGGGGATGTCGAGCTTGTGAGCCTCTTTGACGGCGATGTGCTCTTTGTTTGGATCGATGACGAACATCAAACCAGGCAGCTTGCTCATCTCTTTGATACCGCCGAGAGCGCGAACCAGCTTGCCCTTCTCGCGGCTGAGCATCACGTTCTCTTTTTTGGTGAGGTTGTGGATGGTTCCGTCAGCTTCCATGTCCTCGATGGTGCGAAGGCGCTCGAGCGAGCCCTTGACGGTCTTGAAGTTGGTGAGCGTGCCACCGAGCCAGCGCTCGGTCAC
>JAHEAK010000317.1 GCA_024642805.1 Kofleriaceae bacterium
ACCGGCGTCGACGACCGTGGTGGTGACGGCAAAGCTAGGCCACACGGGCGCACCTTCGCCGTGCACCCAGTTGGCAAAGTAGGTGCTCAGATCCGAGCCGGTCGCATCCTCGAGAGCTCGTTGCACGTCGTCGATGCTGATGGCGTGCTGGCTGCCCAAGAGACTCGAGATGCCCATCAGGACCGTGTCGCGGTCGAAGATGGCCTCGAGTTGGCGAAAGAGGATCATCGGGCCCGGGCCGTAGACATCGCCGTAGTAGTCGAGCAGGGCGGGCTTCTCGTCGGGGACGAGATAGTATTGGGAGAATCCCGAGAAGCTCTTCCAGGCGCTCAAGGTCTTGAGTGCGGTGGCGGGCGATTCGAACTCGGCCTGATGTGCGTAGGTCAAGTACTCGGCCATGGCCTCCTTCCAGACAAAGTCGTAGGTATCGGCGAGCGTGGTTTGATCGCCGGCCCACTGATGGGCAATCTCGTGATTGGTGGTATGGGCCAGCGGATTGCTGTAGGCCTCGCCGAGCCCACCTGTGTTGAGGCGCTCGTTGAGAACGATGTTGCCCGGGTGCTCGAAGCCGTTCCAGTAGGTGGGGCCAGCCGCAAAGCGCAGCTCGTTGCCGTAGGGATAGGGACCGAAGCTGTCGACCATCCATGCCGTGAAGTCCTTGGCCAGATCCACATCGAGGCGCCCGGCGAGATTTGCGGTCGGCATGTCGTAGAAGGTTGTCTTGATGCCGTTCCAGTCGCCGAGGTCGACCTCTACCCAACTCGGGCTGGCCGCAAATCCAAAGCTCGAATAGGTCGGCCCGCCCTCGTAATCAAAGGCGCACACTGTGAGGCCAGGGCTGCTCGTGATCTCGCCGGGACACAAGACAGTTTGATCTTCGGGGTGGTGAATGGTGAAGAGATAGGTCGCGAAGGCGCTTGGCGCGGAGTCGCAGGGTCCAAAGCGATCACATCCGCCGACCCAGCTGACAAGATAGGTGAAGGGATTGCCCTCGATGTCAGTGCTGATGGAGTAGCCGACCTGCGAGTCGCCATCGGTGGCAAGAGGGACGGTGCTGGTGCTGGCGAATTCGATCGTGCTGTTCTGCGGCCAACCCACTCCACATACGGTGACGGTGTTGCCAACCAGTTCGGCGGAGCGCGCTTCCTCGCCGTCGATCAAGACCCCGGATAGGTCCTCGCTGCGCATCGGCAGAGTAAAGCAGTCGCCTTCGCTGCTGAGAGTGAGCGTGAGGGTCGCTTGCGCCTGGCGAGTCTCCATGTCGAAGTCGTAGTCGTAATGCGTCACTTGCACGCTGGCGAGACCGACGATGGGATCGTCGGCGTCGGAGCCGCAGGCCGCAGCAAACGAGAGGACAAGTAGTAAAGGGCGCAGGGTCGCTCGCATGCGACCTCATACCACGGGCTCCGGCGCCTGCGCACAATGACGAAAGGCACGCGAGCTGCTCGGAATCGATCGCCAGCCAGGGGAGGCCCATGGCACGCACAGCGAGGGCAAGATCTAGGTGCGGGCGATGGGCCCAGCGCTAAGCGCCCAAAATCGCGCTGCCAGGCCCAGGGCGGTCACTGTCAGCCCCGCGCTGAGGCCCCACCACAAGCCGACCGCGCCGAGCTTCTCGCCAAACACAAGCCATAGTGCCAACCACAGACCGACGCCGTAGTGGCCAATGAGATTGCCGATGAGGATCGCACGGGTGTCGCCGGCGCCGCGCAGAGCGCCAGCAAGCACGGCCTGCGTGGCGTCACTGAGCTGAAAGATTGCCGCCACCATCAACAGTGGCACGGCCGCGCGTACGACCTCGAGATCTGTCGTGAAGAGCCTGGCCAGCGGAGCGGGCATGAAGGCAAAGAAGAGTCCGCCAGTGCCCATGACCAAGAGGGCCCAGGCGAGGCCAATTAGGCCAGCTCGACGGGCTTGCTCATGTTGGCCCTGGCCGACAGCGAAACCGACGCGCACCGAGGTGGCCGCGCCCATGCCGATCGAAAAGCTGAAGGTGAGGGTGGCCAGTGTGAGACCAATTTGATGAGCGGATGCGGGAATGGCTCCGAGTCGACCCGCAAGCAAGGTGGCAATCGCGAAGATGCCGACCTCGGCGAGCATCTGCAGCCCGAGTGGCGTGCCGAGCTTGCGAATCTTAGCCATGAGGAGCGCGCTGGCAGCACTCTGACCCGCCACCTTGTGACTCGCGACTGCCAGGCCGAGCCAGGCAGCCATGAAGATGCTGACGATGGAGGTCGACATGGACGCGCCCAGGCCGCCGAGAGCTGGCAATCCAAGCTTACCCAGGTGGACCGCGTGCAGGGCGCCATCGCCAAAGACCAGGAGGCCATCGGCGATGAAGTTGAGGATGTTGCCAATGATGGCGGCGACGATGATGGGCCTGGTGTGACCCACGGCCTGCAAGTAGCACGAGCTGGCGGTAAAGAAGAGATAGGGCAAGAGCGAGGGCAGGCGCCCATAGAGGTAGATGCTGGCCTGGTCGGCGACCTCTGTCTTGACGCCGAAGGCGGCCATGAGCAGCGGCGAGGCAGCAGCCATGCAGGTGAGCGGCAATCCCACCAAGAAGGCCAGGCGCAGGCCCGAACGATAGAGCGCGCGTGCCTCGTCGGCCTGACCTCGACCGAGCGCCTGCGGTATCAGGGAGTCGAGTCCCAAGACCATGCCGACACCAATGCAGCCGACAGCAAAGAGCAGGGTGTTGGCGATGCCGAAACCTGCCAGGGCTACGCGGTCGAAGTGGCCGACCATGATCGAGTCGACAAGCGCCATGGTCTGCTGACCGATTTGTCCCAGGCAGATGGGCCAGGCGAGCTGCCAATGTGCGCGCGAGTCACTGCGCCAAGTGCCCGCGGCCGATCCCACGACAGTGTCCAAGGGCCTGGCTAGCGCGCTTGCAGGTGCGCGCCAGTCGGTGCGGTGCGTGGTAAGAGGGCCGCGACGATGATCGATGCCAGCTTGCTGCGAATGGCTCGATCGGGGCCAATCACGCGCCCGTAGCAGGGCGTATCGTCGTCGATGAAGAGCAGGGCACTGTCGTTGTGATCGAGCGCGCTCTGGCCAATGCTCAAGGGCTCGGCGTTTGGTGCGTCGGCGTAGCTCACCATGAGCTGGCTGGCGTCTCGCAACGCGCCTTCGCGGCAATCGAGGTCGAAGCTCCACCCGAGGGGATCGCGACCTTCCGCGTAGCTGCGATAGTTGCACGCAGCGGGCACACCGGCTGGTGGCGTGTTTGGTGATTCCTGTCGCTCGACGCGACCACCGAAGAGCTCTTGAGCCTGCTCCACACTGAGCACGCTCTCACATTGGAACTCATCGGCCCGGATGCCGACCAGATAACTCTCGGTGGGATTTTCGTCGACCACCAAGGGCGCGGGAAGATCATCTTTGTCATTGCTGCAAGCGAAGGCAGCACCCACCAGAAATAACACCAAGGGCAAACGCATGCTTCACTCCGCGCTAGGTGGCTGGGCAGCACTCACCTGCGATCCGCCCTCGTCTTGTCTGCCCTTGCCGCTGCCTCGTCTGCGTCGACGGCGGCGCTTCTTCTTGCCGGCGTTCTGCTGGATGCCGGTAGGGGCAAGCGGACTGGAGCTGCTCGAAAAGAAATCGATCGGCTTGTCGCTCACGCTTGGTGCAGCGCCGCCATCGCCCTTCTTCTTCTTGCGCCTGCGCCGGCGCTTCTTTTTGGCGCCGCCCTCGCCCTCGGCTCCGCTCACATACGCGCCGTTGCGCTGTTCCGTGCCGTTGGCGGGCGAGCGCGGACCGTTCATGGGGGCGGCGGTGGCCACGACCGAGCCGGCATTGATGTCGAGGGGACGAGTAGGACGGTTGTTATTGCGGCGGCGCTTGGGCTTGCTGCCCTGACGCTTGGCGACATCGCTTGGCTTGGCCGACGCAACCGGTGCCATGTTCAGGCGCAGCGGGCCGCGCACGTATTCGACCAGAGGTCCGGCCGGCGCTTTTCGACGCTGTACCTCGCCATTGTCGGATGGTCTGGCGTCGTTCTCTGGCCGCTTGAGCACGGGGCTCGAGAACGCCGCCATCTTGGGGATGAGGCTCTTCTTGCGTCGTCTGCGGCGCTTCTTCTTCTTGGCCGCCTCGGGCTCCTCGTTGCGCTTGGCCTCTCGGGCCAGGGCGACCTTGTCGACCTTCTTGCGGGCGAGGATGGTGATTTCGATCTCTTCGGGCGAGTAGCCCTCGGCGGCCAGGGTTGCCGCTGTTTGCTGAATCTCTTCGACCTCCTCTTCGTCGAAGTAGTCGTATTCGTCGTCGTGCTCGTCTTCATCATCGACGACTTCGAAGAGGCCCGCGGGCCCGGCGATGGCATCTGGCTTGGCGCCCGGTGCGCCATCCTTCGAACGCTTGACCACCGGAGTATCGATGCGGACCACGACCGTTCGCACCAGTGTTTGGGTGCGCGGCATGTGCATCTCGTCGTCGTCGTCGTCCTCGTGCAGTTTCTTGAGGACGCCGTCTTCGAGTCGGCCTGCTTCGCGCGCAGCCATGCTGGCGGCTTCCTTGGAGCGAAGGCAGTTATCGCATCGGCCGCAGAGTGGTGGTTCGTCTTCGCCCAGATAGCTGAGAATCATCTGGCTGCGACAGCCAGGCGTGCCGACGTAGGCGAGCAGGGCATCGAGACGCTGGCGATCGGCGATGCGGCGGCCCTCGTACTGCTTGGCCTTCTCGTAGAGCAAGCGCTCATCGATTTCGCCTGGGGCAACCTGAAAGATGCCAGCCTCGTCCTCATCGACAAAGCCCTCATCCTTGAGCAAGTTGAGGACGGTCTTGGCGCGCGAGATGCTGGTGCGGGCGCCCAGGGCCAGGTTGGCGGCCGTCGCGTCAGTCTCTTCGTGCGACTTCCAGGCTTTCAGGGTCGTGAAGACGGCCCGAACCTGGCGTCGCGTCGGATAACTGCCGCGTAAGAAGAACTCTTGAATGGCGACGTCGTCGGGCGAGAAGAGCAGGACGCAGCGCGCTGGCTTGCGATCGCGACCACCGCGACCTGCCTCCTGCGCGTAGGCTTCCAGCGAGCCGGGGACGTGATAGTGCAAGACGTTGCGAATGTCGGCCTTGTCGACGCCCAGGCCAAAGGCATTGGTCGCGACCATGATGAGGTCGCGGCGCGCCATAAAGGTGTTCTGGCTGTCGTCGCGCTCCTTCTTGGTGAGGCGGCCGTGGTACTTGACGACATCGATGCCGTGCCGGGCCAGGCTCTCGTGCAGCGAGTTGACCATCTTGACGGTGGCGCAGTAGACGATGCCCGGCTTGGGCAGCTTCTTGAGCAGCGTGACCAGGGTCTTGTTCTTGTCGTCGTCGCCAGGAACGGCGATGACTTCGTAGTGCAGGTTGGGGCGATCGAAGGTGGTCGTGACCACCTCGGCCTCTTCGATGTTGAGCTGATGGCAGATGTCGGTGCGAACGTGTGGAGGCGCCGTGGCCGTGGTGGCCAGCACGGGCGGGTTGCCGAGGTCCTCGATGGCCTTGCCCAGAGCGAGGTAGGCCGGGCGGAAATCGTGTCCCCACTGCGAGGCACAGTGCGCCTCGTCGACGACGAAGAGACTGACGCCAACGCCTGAGCAGGCGTCCTTGAGGAACTCGCGGAACTCGGGCACTGCCATGCGCTCCGGCGTGGTCAAGAGCAGCTTGCCGCCTGGCGCTTTGATGAGCGCCTCCATTTCGCGCTTTTGCTTGACGGTCAAGGTGGAGTCGATGCGGCACACGGCGACCCCCCAGTTGATCATCTTGTCGATTTGATCCTTGATGAGCGCGATGAGTGGCGAGACCACGACGGTGATGCCGGGCAGAACCATCGAGGGCAGCTGATAGAGCAGGGACTTGCCGCTGCCGGTAGGCATGACCGCCAGCAGGTCCTCGCCGTTGAGGATGTGCTCGAGGGCCTCGGCCTGGCCCACGCGCAGATTCTCGATGCCCATGATGCCGCGACCGACTTCGAGCAGCTCCTCGACGTCGATGACTTCATCGTCAGCGACGCGCTTGGCCAGGGCTTTGCGAAGGCGCTCGGCGGCCTCGAAACGCTCGGCCTTGGCATCGGCTGCGCCGTCGCTGGCTGCGCTCGCGCCGGCTGTTTTCGCGCCGGTCTCGGCAGGAGCGGCTGTGGTGCCTGAGTTAGGGGGCAAAGCAGGACTCATAGGAGGCTCCTGCCCTGATGGTGGGGCCGGTGATGGGGCGGCATCCATGGTGAGCGCCTTGTCGCTAGAGGGGTCGGTGGAGGACTCGGGGGAGGACTCGGGGGAGGACTCGGGGGAGGACTCGGGGGAGCTGCAAGCATCGCTCGCGAGGGGCGAGGA
>JAHEAK010000318.1 GCA_024642805.1 Kofleriaceae bacterium
CGCTATCAACAGGCAAGCATCGAGCACTTGCCCTTTGCAGATGGCGAGTTCGATCTGGTCACCTGCCAAACCCTGCTCATGCATGTCGCCGAGCCGCGCGCGGCCCTTGCCGAGATGCTGCGGGTACTGCGCCCGGGCGGGCGCCTCCTCGTGGCCGAGCCCAACAACCTGACTCAACAGTTCAGCGCCGACTCGGTCAATCGCCAGCTCAGTCCAAGCCAGCTTGGTGAGCTCATGAGTTTGTTCGTGAGCTGCTCGCGCGGCCGGGCTGCACTCGGCCGTGGCGACGATTGCATCGGCGATGCACTACCCGCGCTACTCAGCGAGTTTGATGTCGAAGGAGTGAGCGTCTTCCAGAACGAGCGCAGCAATTTCATTCTTCCGCCCTACAGCGAATACCAGCGTGCGGAACTCGAGCAAGTCATCTCGCACGCCGATTCCGGCTTCTGGCTTTGGGACAAAGAGGACGCCAGAGAGCTCTACGCACATGGCGGCGCAGAGACGGAACTCTTCGAGACTCGCTACGCGGTCTTCATGCGACAGACGCAGCTCTTCCGCGAGCAAGTACGAGAGTCGCAATACACGAGCAACAACGGTTCGCTGCATTACCTGATTTCGGCGACACGTCGCTCGTAGTGCTTTCGTGGCAGCTATGCCACATGGGACGCTACATGGCTGCGGTCGGTCCGATTAGCGCGCCATGTGCGAAACGCCGCAGCGCTCGCGACACTCGCAGGAGTTGGTCATGCTGCTTTGCATGTTTTCGTAACGTCTGTTCCGCGTCTCGCGATTGCATGACCGCAGGTCGTGACGATGTGCTATTGGCCTTTGGAATTTTCGCGAGCGGGCATTGTGAGCCGCTTGCATGAAAGGCGTAGAGAAGATGAGCACAGCAAGAATTCTATGGTTTGCCTCCGTCTTGGCCCTCTTGGGTGCTTGTGGCGACGACGGCAACAACAGTGATGCGATCGAGTGTGCAGACACCTGCAGCACGGACGCGACATGCAAAGATATCGGTGGAACGGGCGTCTGCGAATGCAACCCTGGCTTCGACGGTGACGGCATCACCTGCGACGCGAACGCGTGTGCCGGCATCTCCAACTGCAGCACGGAAGGCGCCAGCTGTTCCGGCGATAACCTGGTCGTGTGCGCCGCCGACGCCGATGGTTGCCTGGTCGAAAGCAGCACCGATTGCACAGCGAGCGATCAGAGCTGTAGCGACGCTGGCGATGCGCCTGCCTGTGTTTCTGGATGCAGTGATGATCCTGCCTGCTCGGGCATTGCCGATGGCAATGGCTTCTGCGATGGCAGCACGCCGACCATATGCAGCAGCAATGCCGAGGGTTGCCTCGAGCCCGTTGCCGGCACGAGTTGCGGCCTGGAAGTCTGTGACGATTCCGCCGCGACGCCCGTGTGCGTGGCCAACGCCAGCGGCGACTCGTGCGCGGCAGTCTTCGTGATCCAAGACGACATCAGCATTACGGGTGCTGACATCAGCGCTGACTACGCCAATGACGAGGACTTCGCCGGAAGCGGATGCTCCTCCGCAATTGACGGCGCTGTAGAGGCCGTATTCAGCGCGGACCTGGCTGCTGGCGAGACGATTCACCTCGCCGAGTTTGGCGGCCTCGATAGCGTCCTCGGCATCATGCCCTTATGTGCTGCTGCCGGTGAGTGCTATGCCGGTGTCGACGGCGGCTCGACGGCGGAAGAGGCTGGCATCAGCTACACCGCGACCACGGCCGAGACGGTCTTCCTGTACGTTTCCGCCTTTTCAGACACCCCCTTTTCTACGGATTACGACATTCGAGTGTCGTTTACCCAGTGTGGCAACGGGGTATTTGAGTCTGGTGAGGCGTGCGACGATGGCAATGAGGTCGCCGACGACGGTTGCACCGCGTGCACCCTCGACATCGGATTTAACTGCGACACGGCTGTATCGCCAACCCTTTGTGCAGCCCCCACCGACCTCGGTACCTACGCGCTCGGCGAGGCCATTCCCGACACTGTCGAAACGATGGCGCTGGCAAGCAAAGCCTCCTACTTCTACACCATCACCTTTTCCGAAGACGTGCTGCTGAGCGGCACGCTCACGGCTGCTGGCGCTGAGGACATCGACATTTTCTTTTACGACGGCAATGGCGATCTCGTAATCGATGAAGGTACTGGCGGCGGAGAGGAATGGACGAGCCTCTTGCCAGCTGGCACCTACACCATCGAGATCTTCGCCTTTGCGGCCATCGGTACCGGCTGGACCATGACCTTGGCGACGACGACCTTACCGGTCTGCGCCAACGGCATCCTCGAGTTTGGCGAAGCCTGCGACGATGGTGACGACAGCGCTGCTGGTGACGGCTGCACGGCTTGCGTGATCGATATCGGCTTCGACTGTGATGTCTCGGCGGATCCATCGGTCTGCACGCTCGCCTCGGATCTCGGTTCCTTTGCTGGCGGCGAGCTCATCCCCAACACTGTCGAGGCCGGCCCCGTTGCACAGGGCAACAACCTGACCTACAAGATCACCTTCACCGGTCAAGTGGCTCTGAGCGGTACTCTCAATGCTGCGGGCGGCGAGGACATCGACATGCTCTTTCTCGATGACCAGGGTGCTACGGTCTTTAGTCGTGGCGCTTCTGGCGGCGAGAGCTGGACTGACATCGCGCTGCCCGCGGGCACGTATTTCGTCCGCGTCGTGGCCTTTGACGCGGCACCCACCGGCTGGACTCTGACCTTGAATACCAAGCCCATTGTCGACATCGGCAGCTTCGCAGCGACCGATGTCATCGCCGACAGCGTGGGCGGCCCGCTCACGGCAGGGACGACCGCCTTCCACTCCATCACCTTCACCACTGATGTGGTGCTCGATGGCACACTGATCGCAGATACTGGCGATGTCGACCTTCGTGTCAGCAATTCTGCCGGCACGGTCTTCTCCTCCGGTGCGACTGGAAACGAGACCTTCAACCAGACGCTCACCGCAGGAACCTACTTCTTCCGAGTCCTTGCTTTCGCTTCGGCGGGCGATGTCGGAACCTACACGCTGGCCATGAGCACGACCGCTCCCTAGCTTGCGTCCTTAGCAAGCGACAGCAAGCGACCCAAGGGCGTCATCCTCGCGGATGGCGCCCTTTTTCGTGTGGCTCGGTTTGAAGAGCGAACTGTCATCTGCAGGCAATCAGCTCGGCACAGCGCACGAGCCACCGGCAACTGCGCTAGCTAGCCCCCAAAGGCGCCACCGCGCCTCGTGCGCAACAGTTCCGACCACCAAGCTTGCAGCAACTCGCGCAAGCTTGACGCGCTCGCTGGCAATCGCTCGTCGAGCCACCGAAGGATTTGCGCGCGATCCACTAGTGGCACATCGCAGGCAACTGGCACCAGCGTTGCTCTATGGAGGCTCATCATGACTGCCAAACACATCACCGCCTCCCTCTGCCTCGCCCTCCTCATTGCCCCTGCCTGCGCCGACTCGGCCTACGACGCGTCGAATCCTCGTTCTGGCGACAAGTCCGATGCCATCAGCGGCAACGACAACCCGGATGGACTGGACGCCACCTTCACACGCAGTCTCTCCGAGCTCGTCACGTCGGCTGAGGTCGGCCAGAGCTTTGGCACCGACGACGACATGATTCCCTATCCCGATACCTATTGGCCCATGGTCGACAATGGCATAGACGCCCACTGGAATCGCGATGCCAACGGCGAGGAACTGCCCTCCCCTCTCGAGAAGTTCATGTCGCTGAGCGATCCTGACAAGACCGAGCAAGCCAAGGCCTGGGAAACCACCAACCACGGCAAAGAGGTCCCGAACGTAGCCAGCTGGTACGGGCACTGCCCAGGTTGGTCGGGCGCCGCGGTCACCCACGCCCCGATCGAAAAGGCTGTGTTCGCGAAGATGGAAGGCGGCCACGCCCTCGCCTGTGAAGAAGGCAGCGATGGCTGTATCAAGTTCGAAATCGGCGACATCAACGGTCTGCAGGCCGAGGTCTACAACAACGCGCGCTCGCGATTCATCGGTGGCCGTTGCGACACGGAGCCCTCCAAGATCGAGCGGGACGAAGACGGTCGCATCGTTCGCAATGGGACCCACTGCCAGGGTCTCAACGCCGGCTCGATGGTCATCGTCGCCGGCAACATGATGAAGCTTCGCCACAAGCCTTTCGTTATTGACGCCCAAAACGAGTTCAACACCGATCAAATCTGGAATCAGCCCGCGTATCGCTACACGCTCAACAAGTTCGAAGCACTGAGCGAAGCCGAGGCCGCCAAGCTGGTCTCCAATGGCAGCAAGGACAGCTACGAGTGGAACCGGGAGGCCAAAGGCTTTGCTCGCGTCGACCTGACCCTGCACTGGGTCTCGGAGACCAGCGGCCCCAATCTAAGCGTCGTCGACGGCGCTGGCCAAACCCGCATGACCAGCATGGCCACCGTGGTCGAACTGGATGCCCCGGCCTCGGATCCCAATGCCCAGATCATCGGCGGCGAGTTTCTCGATGACGCCTCCGTAGGCGCGAACCGTCTCAAAGTCGCGCCTTTCGTGTGGGTGCCCGTGGCCGTCGGCCCCGACTTTGGCGGTGGCCACAACCCCTTCATCAAAGCCAATACGGTTCTCGAACTCATCGCCATGGGCGAGCGCAAAGCCGAGACTCCTAGCGAAGAAAGCTGCGCGCACGAAGTTTGCGCCCAGGGTATTGCCCTGACCGATAGCTGCAACAGCTGCGCAAGCGCGGTGTGTGCTGCCGATGGCTTCTGCTGTCAAAACGAATGGGACGCCATGTGTGTGCGCGAAGCTGGTAGTATCTGTGGCGAGACCTGCCAGTGAGATGCCCCCGACACCGAACCCTTGGCAAGAGCGCCACCCTGCTCTTGGTCTTGGCATCGGTGTCATGCGGCGCTTCACGACCTGCCGACGACAAAGCGAGCATGCCATCTGGAGTCCAAGACGACACCGAGATGGCTTGTTCGCGTACCCACAATGCGGGCGCGTGGACACAACTTGTCTATCAATCAGAAACCTGGCGAGACCTAGCTGCGCGAGCCGACCAGCGCGAAGCCGCCGCCTGGCATGAGATCGCCGAGCTGATGGCCGCCAACCTCGAGCAGGTCGCCAACAGCCAATGCACGAGCGAGATGGTTGCCAATGTTCGAGCCAGTGCAGCCCGTCTCGCCGGCAACAAGTAGCACCGAGCCCCCTGCTTTCTTCCCGCCAAGCGCGCGTGTGAGCGCCTTTCTCGGGCTATAAGGGTGGCTGTGCTGCCCACGGCCACGATACGCGGTGTTCGCTATCATTTTGACAGCGTCAAGGAGGTGCTGGCAAAGGCCAACGCCCCCAAGAGTGGCGACGACCTGGCTGGCATCTCCGCGGGCAGTGCGGTCGAGCGGGTGGCAGCGCGCGCGGTCCTTGCCGACCTGACGCTGGCCGAGCTTCGCGAGCATCCCGTCGTCCCCTACGACGAGGACGAGATCACGCGCCTGGTCGAAGACCATCTCGACGAGCGAGCCTACCGCGCGATTGCGCACCTGAGCGTCGGGCAGTTTCGCGAATGGCTGCTCTCTGCCGACGCCACGGGGCCTGTGCTGCGATCGATCGCTCCGGGCCTCACCCCCGAGATGAGCGCGGCGGCCAGCAAGCTGATGTCGAACCTCGATCTGATGACGGTTGCCTCCAAATGCCAGGTGGTGGTGCGCGCCAACACCACGCTTGGACTGCCAGGTCGACTCAGTTCGCGCGTGCAGCCCAATCACCCGAGTGATGATGTCGAGGGCATCTTGCTGAGCGCGCGCGAGGGTCTGTCCTACGGATGTGGCGATGCGGTCATTGGTGTCAATCCCGCTACCGATTCGGCGGAATCCACCGCCGAGATCCTGCGAGCCATCGATGCCCTGCTCAAGCGCCACGCCATTCCCACCCAGCACTGCGTGCTCTCGCATGTGCGCGTGCAGATGCGCGCGCTCGAGCTTGGCTGCCCGATGGACCTGATGTTTCAGAGTCTGGCGGGGACACAGAAGGCTAACGAAGCCTTTGGTATCGATGTCGCCCTCATCGACGAGGCCAGTGCCATGATGAAGGAGCTTGGCACGGGCGCCGGTCCCAACTTCATGTACTTCGAGACCGGGCAAGGCTCGGCCCTCAGCTCGCACGCGCACCACGGTGCCGATCAGGTGACACTCGAAGCGCGCGCCTATGGCTTTGCGCGCCACTATCAACCCTTTCTGGTCAACAGCGTGGTCGGCTTCATCGGGCCCGAGTACCTGGAAGATGGTCCGCAGATCACACGCGCTGGTCTGGAAGATCATTTCAACGGCA
>JAHEAK010000319.1 GCA_024642805.1 Kofleriaceae bacterium
CTCTGCGCTTTGCCCGCAGGCACCATTTGCCCTACTGGCGTCTGGAGGACGGCTTTCTGCGCTCGGTCGGACTCGGCGTCCACGGCGACACCGCGCTCTCGATGGTCGCCGATGATGCTGGCATGTATTACGACGCGCGCCGTGCCTCGCGACTGGAAGCGCTGCTCGACAATCCGACTCCCGAGTTAGAAGCGCCAGAGCTCTTGGCGCGTGCACAGGCGCTGATGGCCGAGATTCGCAAGCACGGCATTTCCAAATACAACGATTCGCCGCTGGCGCCCTTCGACCTGCCCCAGACGGGTCGCAAGCGCATCCTCATTGTCGATCAGACCGCGGGCGATCTGAGCGTGGCCTGCGGGCTGGGCACGGCCAGCGCCTTTACCGACATGCTGGCGGCCGCACGCGAGGAGCATCCAGACGCCGACATCTACATCAAGACCCACCCCGATGTGGTGAGTGGCAAGAAGCGCGGCTATCTCGGGCAGGTGCAGGCACAGGAGGGGCTCAGCCTCTTGACCAGCGCCGTCAATCCCATTCGCTTGCTCGAGCAAGTCGACAAGGTCTACGTGGTGACCTCGCAGCTCGGCCTGGAGGCGCTCATCTGTGGCAAAGAGGTGGTCTGCTTTGGTGCGCCCTTCTACTCCGGCTGGGGGCTTAGCGATGATCGCCGAAAGGTGGCACGCCGCACGCGCACCCGCTCTCTCGCCGAGCTGGTGGCCGCGGCCTATATTCTGTATTCGCGCTACGTGGATGCCGACACCGGGCAGCCCTGCGAGGTCGAGCGCGTGGTCGAGCACCTGGCCTTGCAGCGTCGAGAGTTTGCCCGCAATCAGGGACGTCTCTTTTGCTTCGGCTTCATCAAACACTTTTGGAAGCAGAACTACGTGCGCGCCTATCTGCGCTGCCCCGGCAACGAGGTGATCTTCGCGCGCAGTGCCGCGCACGCCGAGAGCCTTGGCTTCGATCGCGAATGCAAGATCGTGGTCTGGGGCATGCGCGCCCACGACGAGGTCGATGCGCTGAGCAAGAAGCACGGGGTTGCCATCTGGCGCATGGAGGACGGCTTTCTGCGCTCGCTGGGCCTTGGTTCCGACATGGCGACGCCGGCCTCGCTGGTCGTGGATCGCCAGGGCATCTACTTCGATCCTGGTGAGCCCAGTGAGCTCGAGAGCATCTTGCAGACCAGCGAGTTCGACGAGGCCCTCTTAGCCAGAGCCCGAGACCTGCGCGAGCGCCTGTGCGCAAGCGGTCTCTCCAAGTACAACGTCGGCGATCGCCACCGGCAGCTGCACCTCGAGGCCGGCGAACGAAGGGTGGTCCTGGTGCCAGGGCAGGTCGAGGACGACGCCTCCATCGAGCTTGGCTGCCAGGACATCCGCACCAATCTGGGCCTCTTGGAGGCGGTGCGGGCGGCCCTGCCCAATGCCTACATCCTCTTCAAGCCGCACCCGGATGTGCTCAGCGGCAATCGAAGTGGAAATATCCCGAAAAATCGAGCGCTTGAGGTCTGTGATCAGGTAGAAGAGCAGGCAACTCTGGCACAATGTCTGGCAGTGGTGGACCAGGTCCATGTCATGACTTCGCTGGTTGGTTTCGAAGCGATGCTCCGTGGGCTGAAGGTGCACACCTACGGCCAGCCCTTTTATGCTGGTTGGGGCTTGTCGACGGACCGCCACCCACCAGCACGTCGCACGCGCAGGCTTGCCCTCGATGAGCTCGTCGCCGGCACCTATCTTGCTTATCCCCGTTACCTCAATCGCAAGAGCTTTCGCTTCACCAGCGCTGAGGCGGTGGTCGATGAGTTGGAGACCGATCGCGAAGCGGGTGTCGAAAAGTTGCAGGTTGGATGGCCGCGTCGGCAGCTGCGCAAGCTCGGGCACATCGCAAGGGAGCTCAGTCGTGGGGCCTAAGAGCGCGCTGCTCTTGCAAGGACCCGTCGGGCCCTTCTTCAAGCGTTTTGCCGATGAGCTCGAAAAGCACGGAGCTCGCGTCACCAAGGTCAACTTCAACGGTGGCGACTCGATCTACTACCGCGGGCCCAATGCGGTCTCTTATCGCGACCCCATGGATGAGTGGCCGGCCTTCTTTCGCAAGCTGGTTGCCGAGCGCGAAGTCGACTCGGTGTTTCTGGTCGGGGATTGTCGGGCCATGCACAAGGCCATCATCCCGATTGCCAAAGAGCTGGGAGTTGCGGTCTGGGTGTTCGAGGAGGGCTATTTGCGCCCCGATCACATCACCCTCGAGCGCGATGGCGTCAATGGCAACTCCAGCATGTCGAAGGACCCGGAGCTGTACCGCCAGGAGGTGGCCACCCTGGGACCGGTGCCAAAGGCCGAGCATATCGGCAGCACCTTCGCGCCCTTTGCCCTGCAGAGCGTGGTCTACGCCTGCGCGTTGGCGGCCGGCGGCTTTCGCTATCCGCACTACCAGCATCACCGCGATCTGCGACTCTTTGGCCAGGTGGTGGCCTGGACGCGCAGCACCTGGCGCAAGCAGGCCTACGCCTTCAAGGAGCGCGGCATCTATGAGAAGGCGGTTTCCGAGTGGAGCGGTAGCTTCTTCTTGGTGCCACTGCAGCTGCACTGCGATTTTCAGATCGTCCACTCGGACTACGAGAGCATTCCTGCCTTCATTGAGGAGGTCATCGAGACCTTTGCCAAGAGCGGGCCGAGCGATACCCGCCTGCTGGTCAAGCATCATCCCCTCGACCGGGCCTATCGCGACTACACCGGCCTGCTAGCCCGCTTGGCTCGGCGCTACGGCATCGAAGGTCGCGTGCACTACATCCACGACCAGCACCTGCCGACCTTGCTCAAGCACGCGCGCGGCGTGGTCACTATGAACAGTACCGTCGGCACCAGCGCCCTGTATCACGGCGCCCCCGTCAAGGTCATGGGTCGGGCGATCTACAACATCCCCGAGCTCACCTATCAGGGCAGTCTCGCCAACTTCTTCTGCGAGATCGACAAGGTCGATGAAGAGCTCTTCAAGTCCTTCAACCGCTGGATGCGCGAGAACAATCAGATCAACGGCAGCTTCTACAAGACCGGCACCGTCGACACCGCCAGCGAAGTCTTGCGCTTTTTGCGCGAGCGAGCCGAGACGAGCAATCAGCCCGTGCCCGGCTCGGATGCCAAGGCCGCGCGCAAGCTGTTCTAGGCGCGAGCGCAGGCCTGGCGCGAAGCCTGGTCGCTAGAAACGTGCGTGTTCGCGGACCGCTGCGCCCAGCATGCTGAAGACAGCCATGCTGACCAACGAGAGCACGAAGACCGTGGTGATGCCCCACAGCCGTCGCGGCTTGGATGGCTTGCTCGGCTGCGAGGGCGCGGAGATTGTCACCAGTCGCTGCTTGCCCTCGAGGGCCAAGACCTGGGCCTGGTCGCGGGCGGCCAGCTTGTCCTCGAGTCGTTTGCGGGCCAGCTCGACTTGAAAGTGTGCCGAGTCGATCTCGGCGACGATGGCGCCGGTGGCAGGCTGCTCGCTTTGGCGCTGCAAGAGGGCTCCCAGGGCCTGGTCTGCCAGTGTCAGCGCTGCGCTGGCCTTCGTTGCTTGCTCCTCGGCCAGAGCCAGGTCGCCGGCAATGAGATCTTCGTATTGCGAGGCCAACATGGTCTCGGAAGCGGCAATGATGGCCGACGCGAATTTCTGTGCGTCTTTGCCGCTGAAGGCGCGCACGCGCAGCTCGAGCGAGCCGGTGTCATCGAGATAGCTCACCTTTACCTTGTCGCGAAAGTAGCGATACTGCTCTTCGGGGCCGGCGCTGCTCGACATCTTGGACCAGCGGTCGCCCTTGCTGTTGAAGTGCTCGAACCAGCCTGCCCCGGCCAGCAGGTGTTGAAACATGTCTCGGGAGAGCATGTACTCTTTGACCGACTTGGAGTCGCGCTTCATGATCACGACTTTGGCGTCCTTGGAGGACTGCAGCGATACCAGGCCGACCGAGTCGTACTGCGGCGCAGCAATCAGGCCATAGTAGATGATGCCGGCAACCGTCGGCAGCACTACCCAGAGGGTCAACCTGCGCAAGAGTCGGCGCAGACGGGCGCGCCGTATTTCCCTAGAGCTTGCGTCTACGCGACTTCGTTCGACTTCACTACTCATGCTGCCTCTTGCGCCTGATGGGCCTCGTATACCTTGTATGCTTCGTCCACGCTATCAAAGAGCTGCAGTCTTCCCCGGTGCATGACCGCGCAGCGGGTGCAGTACTCGCGAATCGTGTCGGGGCTGTGGCTGACCATGATGAGAGAGGAGCGCTGGCTGCGCTCCGAAAAGGCATTCCTGCACTTGGTCTTAAAGTTGGTGTCACCGACGGCGGTGATTTCATCGACCAGGTAGACGCTAAAATCGATGGCCATCGACAGACCGAAGGCCAGGCGTGCCCGCATGCCAGAGGAATAGGTGCGAATGGGCATGTAGAAGTAGTCGCCCAGCTCGGCAAAAGCTCGGGTCTCATCCGTGACCCGATCGACGTCCTGGGCGTAGATGCGGGCAACGAATCGGCAGTTGTCCTCACCGGTCAGCGAGCCGCTGAAGCCACCGGAAAAGCCGATAGGCCAAGAAATCTGTCCATCGGTGCGCACCGTGCCCAGATCGGGCATTTCGGCGCCGCCGATGATGCGCAGTAGGGTCGACTTGCCAGCACCGTTTTTGCCGAGAATGCCGATGTTCTCCCCCGTGGGCAGAGTGATGGTGATGTCGTCGAGCACCACGTTGGGACCAAAGGGCGTGTGGTAGACCTTGGTAATGTTCTTAAGTGCGATCATGACATCTGAATGCGTCGACGGGTGATGGTCTCGAGGGTGAGACCAATCAACAGCAAACCGAGAACCCAGGTTAGGACCAGTGGAATGTTGACGTATTGATCCGAGTATTCAGGAAACCAGCCGGCCCGTACCGCCTCGGTAACGTGCATGACCGGGTTGTGCAGCACGAATCGTCGATAACCGAGCGGAACCGAGTGGGCGGTAAAGAAAAGTCCCGAGATCCAAAAGAAAGGCCGCATGATGGGGCCACGAGTCCGATCGGCCACATTGGAGAGTTGGCCAAGCCCCATGAAGATGAGGCCAAGACTAGCTCCCAGGAGCGAGGCCATGGCAAATCCAGCGACGATCAACATGGGATCGGCGATGTCGACCTTCTGCTGGACCAGCACGTTGCCACCCATGAGCAAGAAGAACACCGCGGTGTAGGTGCAAAACTCGAGTGCGACGCGCGCGAAGACCACATCGAGTGGCTTGACTTGCGGATAGAAGAGCAGGCCTTTGTTGCCATTGATGGCCTGGGAGACCTGCGCGGTGGATTTGGTAAAGAGCAAATAGGGAATGATGCCCGTGACCAGAAAGCCGAAGACGTTCAGTCCATCGGCCGGCTTCCTGTGCGCCACCTTGAACATGATGGCGAAGGTGATGATCATCAGCGCGGGTTCAAGGAGCGCCCAGGCATAGCCGAGCTTGTGCTTGCCAAAGCGCGTACGGGTCTCGCGCAGGATCAGTGCGTTGATGACGTTGAATTGACCGATGACGGCGTTGATGAAGGGAGCCGTCTCTCGGCGCAGGGACGGGCCGGCCAGTGCCTTGGCATCCGTCTCCAGTGCTTCCGATTCGCTCATTCGCCTTGGAAGCAAGTACCGAGATTCTCGGAGTACGGTCAAGGGCAACGACTGGCAGAGCTGCGGAAAGCCAGCAAAGGCGCCCATGAAACTCACCATGTTATTGAAATTGCTTGAGTTTCAAGCCTTGATAGAAAAAAGCAGACCTGCCAGACTGCCGGCTCATGTCAAACGCAGATCGGGTGATGGAGCTGTACAAGGGGGAGATTCATTCTGCTGAGGGGCAGCGAATCTGTCGGGAACGGATCCATTGGATCTGTGCGCAGATTCAGGGAAAGAAGGTTCTGGATATCGGCTGCAGTCAGGGCATCGTCGGCTTTCTGGCGGCGCGCGAAGGTCGCGAAGTCATCGGCATCGACGTTGAAGAAGCCGCGATTCAGTACGCCGAAGCTGAGCGAGCCTTGGAGAGCGCCACCGTGCAGGAACGGCTGCGCTTCGTTCACGTCGACGTGTTTTCGCCCACGCTCCCCGCGATTTTGGGTGTCGACGATTTCGATACCATCGTCCTTGGCGAGGTCCTGGAACACCAAACCAATCCGCGCAATTTCCTGGAGCGGGCCTGCGAGTTCTTGCGCCCTGGCGCACGCCTGATCGGATCGACTCCCTTCGGGCTACACCCGCATGACGATCACAAATACACCTTCTACCTTTCTGACTTCCTGGCGATGGTCGACGGGGTTGCCA
>JAHEAK010000320.1 GCA_024642805.1 Kofleriaceae bacterium
GTGGGCAGGCAAGCTGACCCCCGAGGAGTATGTCGCGGAAGTGGTGTCGGGTCGCCTCAAGGACTCGGCGCTCACCGCGCACGTCAAAGCCGGCTACGAAGTGCGACGGGTCATGTTCGAGCTCTTTGCCGATCGCTCGAGCATGGATCACTCCACCTTCCTCGAGAAGACCAACTCCGACTACGACGCAGCCAAGCGCAAGCTGGCCGCGCCGCCGCTCAAGCGCACCGCTCGCCGGGCACGTGTGTGTGCCGTGCAGTACCAGATGCGGTCCATCGACTCGTGGGAGGCCCTCGAGCGCAACGTCGAGTTCTTCGTGAACGCCGCCGATACCTACCACAGCCACTTCCTGCTCTTTCCTGAGCTGTTCACGATGCAGCTCTTGAGCTCGCTGCGCGATGTCGATACCCACGAGGACTATCGCGGTGCCATCGATCGCATCGCCGACATGACCGAGCGCTACATCGAGATGTTTTCCAAGTTTGCCAGGGAGTGGGGCCTGTACATCGTTGGCGGCTCGCATCCGGTCAAGCGCGAGGGCAAGATCTACAACGTCGCGCACCTCTTCTCGCCAACGGGCAAGGTCTACACCCAGGATAAGTTGCACATCACCCCCAGTGAGCGCAGCGACTTTGGCATCTCGCCTGGCGAAGGCCTCAAGATCTTCGATACCCCTCACGGTCGTATCGCGATCCTGGTCTGCTACGACCTCGAGTTTCCCGAGCTTGGCAGGGCGCTGGCGCTGGCTGGCGTCGAGGCCATCTTCTGTCCCTTCTCGACCGACGAGCGCAAGGCCTACAATCGCATTCGCTATTCGGCGCACGCGCGAGCCGTTGAGAACTACGTCTACGTGGCGCTTGCCGGCAACGTGGGCAACTTGCCGCACCGTTCCTATCTGCTCAACTACGGGCAGGCCGCGATCATCACGCCGAGCGACTTTGGCTTTGCTCCCAATGGCATCGCTGCCGAGGCGGATCCCAACGTGGAGACCGTGGTTATCGGCGATCTCGACTACGAGGCACTCAACGTGTCTCGCGAGACCGGCAGCGTTTTGCCGCTGCGCGATCGGCGTATCGACATGTACGAATTGAAGATGCGCAAACCCATTGAAATCGTGCGCGTCGACTAGAGGAGAGTCGTGCGACTAAGGGCCACCAGCCATGTACCTGGTGGTCTGGCTCAAGCATAGTCGTGTATGTGTCGAAGCCAGCCATTCGTCGCGCCGACGATGATCGGGTGACAGGCCCCGCGGACTTGCGCTACGTCTCGCGTGTGCGCGATTTCCGCTCGCACAATTCGATAACCGCACTGCGCGATGGCGGCGAGACCTACGCAGCGATGCTCGAGGCGATTGGTGGCGCGCGCACGTCGGTGCACCTGGAAACCTATATTCTGGCCGACGACGCTACCGGCGATCGCTTTGCCGACGCCCTCATCGAGCGCGCTCGCGCGGGGGTGGCCGTGCGCCTGATGTACGATGGCTTTGGTTCCTGGTCGCTTGGCAGCGCCTATGTAGACAGGCTCACCGAGGCGGGCGTCAAAGTCATCGAATACCATCCGCTGGCACCCTGGCGAGATCGCTTCAGTGCGCAGGCCCTCACCCGACGCGATCATCGCAAGATCCTGGTGATCGATGGCGAGATTGGATTTACGGGCGGCTTGAACATTGCTGATGACTACGCGCCGATCGCAGACGGCGGCCGCGGTTGGCGGGACGCGCATGTGCTGGTGCGGGGGCCGGTGGTCGATGACCTCAGTCGCTTGTTTCGTGCGGTCTGGACCGGGGCCGGCGGCGACTTCTTCCATCTCGCTGGCAGGCAAGGTGCCGCAGGCGAGCAAGGAGGAGTGTTGGCTGCTGTCATTAGCAGTGGCATCGCCGAGCGCCTGCAGTTCATGCGGGCCTACTTGCACGCGATTCGCAGCGCTGACCAACAGATCGACATCATGAATGCCTACTTCATTCCCGGCATCATCGTCCGACGTGCTCTCAAGCAGGCGGTCGAACGAGGGGTCAAGGTTCGACTGATCGTGCCAGGCAATTCCGATGTCAAGGCGGTGCAGTACGCCAGCACCTACCTCTATGGTCGACTTCTGCGCAGCGGCGTTCGAATCTTCGAGTGGCCCCGCGAGATGATGCACGCCAAGACCGCCGTCATCGATGGCGTGTGGACGACCATTGGCAGCTACAACTTCGACAACCAGAGTCTGGTCGCGAATCTAGAGGTCGCCCTCGTTGTCATCGATCGCCCGATCGCCGAGGAGATGACGGCTCACTTCGAATCCGACTTGACCCGCTGCATCGAGATTGACGGCGAGCAGTGGAACAAGCGCGGCCTGGTCAAGCGTTCCTTGCAGTGGGGAGCCTATCGCGTGCGCTGGTTGCTCTAAGAGCGCTAGGCGTTGCGACTAATGCGGGAGATGAGCGGGCCAATGAGCATGATTAGGCCCGAGGTCGCGAACACAAATTCAGGAAGCGTGCGGAAGAGGATGAGAAGCGAGCACACCACGACCAACGCGATGCCCAGCCAGTTGAGCCAGCGCCAAGACACGCCGCCAACCTTGTCGTAGCGCAAGAAGGGCGTGTTCATGGCAATACCAAAGAGGACCAGCATGCTGGCGAAGAGCCAGAGATGGGTCTCTCCAGCCAGTCCGTGGCTGAGGGCGACGTTGAGTCCGACCGCGTAGACGCCGCCTGACAAGGTGCTCGGAACGCCACTAAACTGTTTCTGGGGTTCCTGCAGCGAGAAGCGCAAAAGACGGGTACCAGCGCCGACGATGTAGATGACCATGGGCACAAGTACCAGCGCTTCGGTGTGAGATGAGCTCGTGCCCATGAAGAGAAATGCGGGCGCGACACCAAAAGCCACGAAGTCGGATGCCGAATCGAGCCACATGCCAAAGGCGCTCGACGCCTTGAGAGCGCGAGCCGCCAGTCCGTCCATGCGATCGAGAATGGTTGCCGTCAGAACCCACCAGCTCCCCTCCACCGGCTCGCCTCGCATGCCCAGCACGATGGCCATCACGCCGCAGGCCAAGGCCGCTGCCGTGATGCCACTGGGGATTGCGTAACGTAGTTTCTTCATGCTGGGTCTCGAGTGCGCCTTGCTAACGCTTGGGGGCCGCCCGCCGGAGCTCGTGTGTGCTCGACCAGCTAAGCATCGCATTGGATTCCCTCGTGTTGGCGCTGCAGCTGCACAATCCACAAAAAAGCGCCGGACTTTGTGCTCGATCGACATGTGATCGATCGAGATGCGCGGCCGGAGGCGATCGCGCGTGGCTAGCGTCTTGACTCGCAGGGTGGTTCTCGCGCGCGGAAAGAGCTTTGCGCAGGGTGGTTCTCGCGAGGGTCACCAGGGATGAGCGATACTCGGCGGCTGCTCTCGCGCTCAGCCCGCTGCGCTGGTCAGGAGTTGCTCGCGGAAGCTGGCGAAGTTTCGGATGCGCACGCCGTAGGCTAGGGACTCTGGCCAGGCGCCCTGGCCGCCCAGGTAGAGCGGTACACGGGCTTCTTTGGCGATGCTCATGAATGTGCTCGCTAGTTGTGCGAGTTCGTCACGGCATTGGCTATGCTCGGAGGCGGAGACTGCCAGTGCGCGCACGCCCGATTCGGAGAGCGCCGCAGACAACTCGCCAATCGGCGTGTTTCTACCGACCCACAGACATTTCCAGCCCGCTTCCCTGGCCGTCAATTCAGCAAGACGCAATCCCAGAGTGTGTTGGTCGTTGCCTGCCATGACCATCAAGCAAGTCGGCGAGCTCGACGCCAAAGGAATGCCTTGGCAGATGCTCGTGATGGCGCGCGACAAGCGTTCGGAGATGATGTGTTCCTGAACGATGCTGAGCTTGCCACTCGCCCAGTCCTCACCGATCTGTCCCAGCAAGAGGCCCAGCTCGCTGGCCACGCTGCACCAGGAGCCTCGCGTCGATCGCATTTGCATGAGAGCAGCTAGGGTTGCATGACCGTCGCCATCGGCGAGAATGTGTTCGGTACGCAAGCCGCTCTCGTTGGAACTGCCGCCCGCTCGCATGGCCAAGACTTCGCCACGGGAGAAGCGCCGATGCCCGCCCGCGGTCTTGTGGCATTGCAATCGGCCCTCATCGGCCCAGCGCTTGATGGTCGAGGTGCCCACATCCATCAGCGAGGCCGCTTCGTGGGTGGTGATGAGGTCGTTTGCCACTCTGGTATCATATAGGCGTTTTGGACGGATCCAAATCGCAAAAGCGCGGTAGCGCGTGATTTTCGGACAAGTAAGCGACCAAATCGACCGCCTCGGACCCCTGCTTTTGAGAGCTATTCGAGTCCTAAGGCAGGGCGCGCTCAGGGCGTGGCGTCGAAGCGGAAGCGAAGCGCGCCGACCACGAAGAAGACCAGGGCAAAGCCGAGCATCGCCAAGAGGGATGGCCAGATGAGTGCGAATCCCGCGCCGGGTCGCACCAGAACATCGTAGTAGCCGTCGAGGGCCCACGCGTGTGGAATGGCGAGCCCGAGGGTTTGCATGCTCTCGGGCATGCTGATGCGCGGAACCATCGCGCCGCCGAGCAAACCCATGATGAGCAGAGCTATCGAACCGACGCTGCCCACTTGCTTCTCGGTGCCACCCATCGAGGCGATGAGCAGACCGAGCGCCACCGCCGCCAGCACCACGAGCATGGTGAGTAGGATCAGCGCGGGTAGCGAGCCAGCCACCTTCATGTCGAAGGCAAGGGCACCAAGGCCAAAGAGAAAGAGCATCTGCACCAGACCGATGCCGTAGTAGGGAACGATCTTGGCGATGAGCAGCACGGGTCGCGACACGGGGGCGGCCAAGAGGCGACGCCAGGTACCTGTGCGCTTTTCCTCGACGAAGGACAGCGCCATGGTCAAGGACAGAAAAAATCCGAAGAGCACGGCGTTGCCTGGTACCGCCAGCTGAAAGCCCGAGGGCATGACCTGCGGGCTGCTCACGCCTGGTGGTGGTGAAACGATCAGGCGCTCTGGTCGAGCAGGCGCCATCGCCGCTGGCGTTTCGAGGAGTCCGCGAATGGCCGCCTCGATCGGCGCGCGAAAGCGCATATCGGTAGCGGTATCGACAACCAGTTCAGCCGCGCTCTGGTCATCGAAGCCATCCGCGAGAATCAAACCGACTCGCGAGGACTCGCCGGCCACCCAGGTACGGACCGCCTCCGGGCTGTCCATGGGGCGCAGCTCGAAGAGGCCGGAAGCGTCCATTCGAGCCAAGGTGGTGCGCGACTCGGGGTCGGCATCGCGATGGTAGACGGCCAGCGGACGGGCGCGTGCCTCGTCATCGATGCCATGACCAAAGAGGCTGCCAAAGACGGCCACGAAGATGAGCGGCAAGAGAAAGAGACTCAGCAGCGTGCCGCGGTCGCGCATGAGCAGCTGGCTGTCCTTCTTGATGGTCGCCCAGAGCACTACGAATCCCTCAGTTGGTGGCCGGTCAAGCGCATGAACAAGCTCTCGAGATCGGGCTCCAGCGTCTGCATGGAACGGATTTCGAAGCCAGCGTTTTCGATGGCAGCCACGAGCGGCGCAAAGCCATCGCGAAGCACGACGTGCAGTTGACCGTCGATGATCGAGGTCTCGCCAAAGGGCCGGGCCAACTCCTCGGCGGCCCGCGCCTCGCCATCGAGATCGAGTCGAAGAGCAGCGCGCTCTTGCCTGGCCAGCAAGACACTCACATCATCACAGGCCAAGATGCGGCCCTTGTCCATGATCGCCACCCGCTTGCACAACTCCTGAACCTCATCGAGATAGTGACTGGTGTACAAGATGGTCATGTCGTGCTCGTCGCGAAGGGCGCGCAGACATTCGAAGATATGCAGCCGACTCTGTGGGTCGACACCAACCGTCGGCTCATCGAGAACCAGCAGGCTGGGTTTGTGCAATACGCCTGCGCTCAAGTTGAGGCGTCGCTTCATGCCGCCAGAGAAATGGCTAACCGGTTCGCGGGATCGATCGCGCAGGCCGGCGATGTCCAGCGCCCAATCGATGCGCTGCTCGAGGGCGGCGCCGCGCAGGCCGTACAAGCTGCCAAAGAAGCTCAAATTCTGCCTAGCATTGAGCGACTCGTAGAGGGCCAGATCTTGCGGCACCAGACCGATAGCGGCGCGCGCGCGTTTTGGCGAGCGCACGATATCCAGACCGTCGACGCTCGCACTGCCTGAGCTGGGCGCGAGGACGCCGCTGAGCATGGAGATGGTTGTCGTCTTGCCGGCCCCGTTTGGACCGAGCAGCGCGAAGATTTGTCCCTTGGCAACATCGAGAT
>JAHEAK010000321.1 GCA_024642805.1 Kofleriaceae bacterium
ACTCATGCCATAGCGACA
Source organism: Kofleriaceae bacterium (assembly GCA_024642805.1). GTDB lineage: Bacteria > Myxococcota_A > Polyangia > Haliangiales > Haliangiaceae > NORP324. The sequence continues at coordinate 19 of JAHEAK010000321.1, forward strand.
GACCATCGCGCGTGCCGTCTCGGTGGCGCGCTCGAGATCATCGCTGGCGCCCGTCGACTCGGTGCCATAGATGAGTTTCTCCGCGGACCGGCCAGCCAACATGACGCAGAGCTGATCCGCCAGTTCCTCTCTGGTCATCAAGTAGTGATCGTCGGTAGGCAACTGCAAGGTGGCGCCGAGCGCCCCGATGCCTCTGGGGACGATGGTTACCTTGTGGACGGGGTCGGCGTGTTTGACCGACAGTGCGACCAAGGCGTGCCCGCCCTCGTGGAAGGCGACGCGCGCACGCTCCGCCCGACTCATGATGTGCGCTGCCTTCTTGAGTCCCAGCTGTATGCGATCGACGGCCTCTTCGAAGTCCTGGAGCTCGACCCCCTTGCCACCTCGCCTGGCCGCCGCTAGCGCTGCCTCATTGACCACGTTGGCGAGGTCCGCGCCCGACATACCCGGAGTGCGACGGGCCACATCACGCAAGATCGAGTCGTCGAGCATCGTGACCTTGCGGGCGTGAATGGCCAAGATGGCCTCACGCCCGCGAATATCGGGACGTGACACCAGAATTTGTCTGTCGAAGCGCCCAGCTCGCACCAGCGCGGGATCGAGGGTCTCGGGGCGATTGGTGGCCGCCATGACAATGACACCCGCGTTGTCCTCGAAGCCGTCTATTTCGATGAGCAGCTGATTGAGGGTCTGTTCGCGTTCGTCGTTGGTGGCCATGGTGCCCAGGCCGCCGCGGCTCTTGCCAATGGCATCGAGCTCGTCGAGGAAGACGATGCAGGGAGCGCGCTCTTTGGCCTGCTCGAAGAGCGAACGCACACGCGCCGCGCCAACGCCAACGAACATCTCGACGAACTCGGAGCCCGATATCGAAAAGAAGGGAACGTTGGCTTCGCCGGCAACCGCTCGCGCCAGGAGGGTCTTGCCCGTCCCCGGCGGTCCGACGAGAAGTGCCCCGCGCGGCAAGTGCGCACCGAGCGAAGCGTAACGAGTAGGATTTTGCAAAAAGTCGACGAACTCGCGCAGCTCTGCCTTGGCTTCGTCGACGCCAGCCACGTCATCGAATGTGACGGCCTTGTCCTTCGAGCGATCGTAGATCTTGGCGGCACTTCGCCCAAAGCTCATGGGCCCAGCCTTGCCAAGGCGTCGACTAAACATCCAGTAGAGCAGCATGACGAAGGCAAGCGGCATCGCCAGCCCAATCAGGAAACTCTGCCACCAAGGAGTCTCGACGCGCGTGCCGGTGAACTCGACCTTGTGGGCGCGCAGAAGTTCCACCAGCTCGTCACTGTCCTGGCCGGGTATGCGCTTGACCAGCAGTTTGGGGCCGCTCTTCTGCGTGGCATGAATCTGAGTGTCGGCAATTTCCACGGAGCTCAGCTGATCGGATTCGATCAGCTGCAGGAAGCTCGAGTAGGGCGTCTGCTGCGGCCGCGGCTCCTTGTCCCACATGCTCTGCACGCTAAGGCCAATGGCAATGGCCAGCAGCACCCAGAAGAGCTGTCGCCTGCGCGGTGAGACTTCCTCGCTCATGCCAGGCAGAGAGAGTGCAACCCCGTGGCCACGCCCAGGCTAGATCGGGCCGTGGCGCGAGCCGCCCTGGTCCACAAGAATCTCGCGCCCGTGCGAAAAGCTGCCCACCTTAGGACGCTGTCACCCGATACAGGGCGTCGAGTTCGTTGCGTAGCACATCGCACAGCCAATCGGCTCGATCGTCTTCCAACCTGGGGTTGCGATAGATGGCACTGGTCATGGCTTCGCTGTCGAAGAGGTGCATGAGCGAGAGCATGATGGTGCCGACCCGAGTGCGCTCTTTGCCCCGAGCCTGGATAGGAAGGGCCAGCACCTCCTCAACGGCTTGCAATAGCGACTGCTCGAAGGCTTGCAAGGTGGGAGCGACCAGGGCATGCAGCTCGTGATCGCTGCGAGCGGCAACCATGACCTCATGCCAGGCAGCGTGCTCGGGACTGCGGGCCTGGCTGCGCATGGTCAGCACCAAGGCCCGAATTGGATCGGCGCTCCTGGTCTCGCGCACCGCCAGAAGTTTCTCGCTCAGAAGCGCAAGGTGCCTGCGACTCACCTCTTCGGTGGCCAGTGCGATGAGCTCGACACGGCTAGCAAAGTGCCGAAAGAGGGCTCCCTGTGAGAGCTGCGCGGACCGGCAAATCGCCGAGGTAGTGGTTCTGGCATAGCCATCGGCGGCCAGCGAATCGATGGTGGCATCGACCAGTCTTGCGATGCTGTGGGCCCGTCTCTCGGCCTGGCTGCGCTTGCCGGTCGAGGCGCTCATTAGGCGCTCCTTCGCATCGCCGCCTCTGGCGCAAGCGGCAGCGTTTTGCAACCTGCCCGCAAGAAGCTGCCATATCGCTCGCTCTTGCCGAAGCCCTCGGTGAATTGGCCGCTGCGATACGCGAGCTTACCAGCAATGATGGTGGCCAATACCGCGTCGTCGTTGCGGCGAACCATGCGCTGCAAGTCGCCAAAGCAGCTCATCGGTGCCTCGTGATAGGCATCGAGAGAGTCGTCGAGGCCCTTGGGATTGATGATGGCAATATCGGCCCGATCGCCGACTCGCAACGTGCCTGCGTCGACCCCATACCAGGCCGCCAGATCGCCGGTGAGTTTGGCGACGGCTTGCTCTAGGGACATGAGCGCCTGGCCGCGCTCGATCGAACGCTTGACCGCACGCAAGAAGTGCAGCGGAAAGTTGTAGAAGGCCATGTTGCGCACGTGGGCTCCCGAATCGGCAAAACTTATCTGCACGCTCGGGTGAGCAAGGATCTTCTCGAGAATATCGGGACGATGATTGGCGATGGTGGTCTTCCAGCGCAGCTTCTTGCCGTACATGACAACCAGATCCAGGAAGGCATCGACGGGATGCAAGCCGCGCGCATCGGCGAGCTCACCAAAGGACTTGCCGACGATAGTGGCATCGGGAGCGTCGACGATGAGGGCGTCATAGAAATCGCGATGCCACACCCGCGGACTCCACTTCTTCTCGTAGTCCTTGCGAAACGCGCGCCGGTAGCTCTCGTCCGCGATGAGCTCGTTGCGCTCGATCTCATCGGCGAGATGGAGAGCCGCTTCACCGGAGGAGAACTCTTCAAAGACGACCAGGTCCATGCCATCAGCGTAGACCTCGAAGGGCATCGGCACTGACTGCCAGCGCAGGTTGCCACCAACGAGGCGATTGACGAGGCGCGTAAAGGCGGTGACGCCCTGTGCCAGCAAGGGGTTCGCCTTGGCGTCAGCGGCGGTAATGAGAGCCGTTTTGAGACTTTTTCTCACACCAAAGGCTGCGCTCGCGGCCATGAAGAGCAGGACGTTGTACTTGGTGGTGATGTTGGGAGCGCTCTGCAAGATCGCGTTCCGACGACGCAGAATCTTGTGCAGGCCGCGATACTCTTTCCAACGGGCGTAGGTAGAGGGCAGCCGCTTGGAGCGATAGCGCTCGCCGCCGACCTTGTCCCAGGGATTGGTCATCGAGGACATGCCTAGCAGGCCTGCGTCGAGACTCTCTTGCAGGAGGGTTTCCATCTCGGCCTGCTCCTCACGACTCGGGCGCTGCGAGGCATCGACGGCCCGACCAAGGCCCATCACCTTCGTGCGCAAATCCGAGTGGCCGGCAAAGGCCATGAGATTGGGCCCAAGCGCGCGCGCTTCTAAAGCAGCAATGTACTCGGTGGGCGTGGACCAACTCTTGTGGCTTTGCAGAGCGGCCAAGACCTGGTCATAGGGCAGCGCCTCGACGCGAGAGAAGAAGTCCGCGCAGTCTTGCGGGCTCGAGTAGATCGTCGACAGCGAGCAGGAGCCAATGAGCACCGAGGTGACGCCATGGCGTACCGACTCTTCGAGCCCTGGCGCGACCAGCACTTCGGCATCGTAGTGGGTGTGCGTGTCGAGAAAGCCTGGCATGACCCAGTGCCCGGCGGCGTCGAGGCGTTGCACGTCGGGGCCAACCTGACAGCGCTCGGCGATGTCCACGACCACGCCATCTTCAATCAGCACCTGACGAAGCACAGGGGCGCGTCCCATTCCGTCGAAGACCAGTCCGTTCTCGATGAGCAGCATGCAGGCAAGCTAGCACAAAGAAAGCGCGCGCTTGCTATCTTTCTTACGCCCTCGAACCTATAGAAACTATCCTTTGATTACAGCAACTTACACCTACGGCTGCGAGACAGCCACGTCGTCGAGGGCGTAGTCATCGCCGGTGCTGCTGCCCGCATTGTCGTCCTGCACTTCCACTCGAATCTTCATGTGAGTGGCGCCGCTTGGTGGAGCCAAGGCAAAAAGCAGCTGGGTGTAGCTGCCTTCGACGAGTGCCAGGCTAGCCGCGCTGGTGCTCGCGCTGGTGTGAGCGGTGGCGCACGCATTGTCGGTAAACCACAAAAGCTTGATGCGCGCGCGCAAGCCATTGCCGCCATTGGCAGTGCTCGCCATGGCAAAGGCGCTGGCGTTGACGATGCTAGTGTCGTCGTTTAGCACCAGGCAGTGCACCGATTGCAGCTGTCGACCGGTGAAGGTGGTCGTCACCGAGTCGGTGGCCGCGATGTTGCTGCCTGTGCGTGCACTGGTGCCTGCTGGTGGCAAGGTCACGAGACCGCCGGTGAGACTCTCGAAGGCTGGATCGCTGGCTTCAAAGCCACTGGCGTAGGGCAAGCTGAGCGGAGCGAGAATCGCGTTGGGATCGCTGTTGTCGGCTCCCGGCGTCCCGTGATCACTGGAATCGGCGCTGGTCGTGTCTCGAGCGTCAAAGGGGTTCCAGGTGTACCAGGCACCGATCAGGCTGCCGTCGCCATAGCCGCCACCCGTGACAGCGTCGCGACGTTCCATGGTGCGCGCGCTGCCCGCATCGCCGGCCGGCCAGGCACCGGCTGGTGTCTGATCGATGAGAGTGCCATCGATGTCGCGCAGCGTGAGGGCGTCGCCTGCGTTGGTGAGGGCCACGGTCGAATTTACCTGCACGTTGGCCACACCTGTTAGCGAGCTGCGCGATCCATCCACGTCAGCGCCTTGCCGATCGGCGATCAAGAGATACGCGCCGTCAGCCAGGATGGTGTTGGAGGCGATAGCCAACCCTGCACTGCCCGCACCCAAGCCATCGATGGTCCAGCCGCTCAGATCCAGTGCAGCACCCGAGATGTTGCGCAGCTCGATCCACTCATCGTTGGTCGAGCCCGCGTTGCCAAACCAGTTGACCTCGTTTATCACCACGTCGCGAAGAGCGGCGTTATCTCCGGTGTCGATGATGGAGAAGCTCGGCACGACGCCGGTAATTTGGGTGTAAAGGTCATCACTCACCGTTAGGGACAGCGCGCTGGCCAGGCTGCTGAACTGCATGGTCAAGGTCGCGGATCCAGCGACGATGGCTTGGCTGAGCACCTGGCCGGAGAGCGAACCTGGTACCGACTCGCTGACGGTGATGGTGCCCGCATAGTTGGTCAGCGGCGTGCTCTCGTCTGCGCTTTCGAAGGCTTCTACGGTGAGAGTGAAGTCCTGGCCAACGATCGGCGAGGCGGGGTTTACGGTGAAGCGAAAGTGGTTGAAGAGATCGGGATTGCTGTTGGTCGCGCCCGGCGTGCCACTGTCGCTGGTATCGGGCGAAGTAGTGCTCACGCCGTCGATCGAGCTCCAGGTGTACCAGGCTCCGTCGAGCGCGCCGTCGGTGTAGCCGCCGTGGAGCGCGTCGCGACGCTCCATCGTGTAATCGACGAGATTGCTGCCTGCTGGCCAGCCCGGATCAGGAGTCTCGTCGATCAGTGTGTTGGCGACGTCGCGCAGCACGAGGTGCTCACCGCCGTTGGCGATGCTCAGCGAGGCAATCTGCACCCCACTCACGCCAGTAAGAGATGTTCTCATCCCATCAACATCGGGTCCTTGTCGGTCGGCAATGACCAGGTACTCGCCATCGTCGACAAAGGTGGCTGTTGCAATGGTGATGGAGCCCGCGCCCGCGCCGGCGGCCTCGATCGTCCATCCGGCCAGGTTGAGAGTTGCGCCGGAGACATTGCGCACTTCGATCCACTCATCGGCGTCTGCCTGCGCATTGCCGAAGTAGTTGACCTCGCTAATCACGACCTGTCGGAGCAGTGCCGCGTCACCCTCGGGCACGACCTCGAAGGCGGCACTGCTGCCGACGATTTGTGGGTAGATCGAATCCCGAGCGGTGATGATCTGGCCGAGGCCCTGGGTATTGCTGCGCACGCTCAGGGTGGCCGTACCATTGCTCATGGCCTGGTT
>JAHEAK010000322.1 GCA_024642805.1 Kofleriaceae bacterium
CGGGCACAGGTGATGGCTGCAGGCGCTGCGCACCGTGATCGGGCCGACGATCATCAGCTCGTTGAGGTTTTCCGCGTTGGGAAATTCCGTCACGGCAGGCACCGGTACGTATCGCCCGCGAAAGACTTCCGTGAGGTACATCTTGGCCACGCGTCGTGCCGTGTCGTGGGTGTTGTGATCGCTGGCCGTGTCGATGACCAGACTCTCGAGGACGCCCTGCAGCTTGCCGGTCACCTCTTCGAGCAGGGCATCGTGCTCACCGGGCTCCATGTAGGAGGAGATGTTGTCGTTGGCGTGAAAGCGCTTCTTGGCGCGCACGAGTCGACCGCGAATGCGCGCGGAAACAGGCTCGTCGGCTGCCGAGGGCGTGTTGGTTGGATCCTTCATAGGGCTCCGGGGCACTTCAGTTGCACAAGAGGAAACAGCACTGCAGCTGCCAGCCTACTAGAAGGCCGCGACCAGGTCCCGGTTCTCGCTCAAAAAGCCGCCGAAGGAATGAAGCCCGTCGCACTCACTCGCCGAGCAGGTAGCGCATGACCAGGGCGCTCAGCTCGGTCTCTAGCTGCGCCATATCGAATCGATCCTGCGCCAAGGTCAGGGTGCGCAAAATTATCGAGTCGACAGCGCTGACCAGGAAAAAGGCGGCCAACTCCAAATCTTTGGGCAGGATCTCATGGCGACGCCTTCGCAGTGCTTCCAGGACGGCTTGCTCTGCTTGCTCTTGCAGCTGGCGCAGGACTGGCTCGCCAAGATGCCCGACCTCGGTGAACAGAGCCCGGTGCAGGGCGCTGTTGATCTTGGTGGACTCCATGAGCGCGCGAATGAAGAGCTTGTTGGCGTCGCGCAGTGGCAACTTCTCGAGCTCTTTGGCCAGCATCGCGATTCGGTGAATCTGCTCACCGAAGTGCTTCTCCGCCAGGGCCAGCACCAGTGCCTGCTTATTGGGAAAGTACTGATACAGGGAACCCACACTGACCCCTGCCAGCTCGGCGACGCGGTTGGTGTTCAGAGGCTCGTAGCCCTGCTCCACCAAAATGCGAGCCGTCGCCTCCAGGATGGCGGCCACGGTCTGCTGGGATCGCCGTTGCTGGGGTGCTTTGCGGGGTAACTTGCTTGCTTTGCCTGGCATCTGAACCTCATGAAACGCGAGTAGCCAACGCGAGTGTTTACTCATATTATCACAAATATGAGCAATTGCTCGTAAATGGTCAGACCGAAACACAAAGGATTCCTATGAGTTACTACGATGGGATGTTAGCTTGGCGCGAGAACGCAGGGGCCCCGGTCCTGCCGACGCGCAACCTGCTCGGCCACTCGCCCGAATTCAATCGCGACCCCATGGCCACCATGTTGCGCGCGCGTCACGAGTGCGGCGATCTGGTTCGCCTGCGCTTTGGTCCCTTCTGGTTTCATCTGCTCTCGGATCCCGCGGAGGCCTATGGAGTGCTGGTCGAGAAGCACAAGAACTACAGCAAGCGCACCCCCGGCTACGACATGCTGCGCATGGTCCTTGGCGACGGTCTAGTCACCAGTGAAGGCGAGCTTTGGCGTCGCCAACGTCGCATCGCCCAGCCAGCCTTTCGCAAGAAGGAAATCAGCGCACTCACTGATGTCATGAGCGAAGCCGCCGACGACCTCGCTCGCACCTGGCAACGCAGCGCTCGGCTCGGCAGCAGCATCGACGTCGCCAGCGAGATGGCGCGTGTCACCCTGCGCATCGCCGGCGAGACCCTCTTCGGCCTCGATCTGAGCGATGACTCCGTCGACGTGAGTCGAGCCCTCACCCGCATGCTCGGCGGTTTTAGCAAGCTCATCACCACGCCCTTTCCGATCATGGCCGCGCTGCCGACCCCGAGCAACGTGCAACTTAAGCGCGCCATCGTCGACCTCGACAAGATCGTCCATCAGATCATCGCCGAGCACCGACGACAGCCCTCCGCGAAACCGACCTTGCTCGGCATGCTCATCGATGCCCGCGATGAAGATGGCAAGGGCATGAGCGACAAGCAGCTTCGTGATGAAGTGCTGACCATTCTGCTCGCCGGTCACGAGACCACCGCCAACGCTCTCACCTGGACCTTCTATGTGCTGAGCAAACATCCCGCGGAACGACGACGCCTCGAGGCCGAGATCGATGCGGTGCTAGCCGGCCGACCTGCCACGATGGCCGACATCGCCAACTTGCCCTTCACGGCACAGGTCATCAAGGAGTCGATGCGCCTCTATCCACCCGTGTGGACCGTCGCTCGACGTTGCGAGGAGGAGGACCAGCTGTGTGGCTACCGTATTCCGGCTGGCGGTCTGGTGCTGACCAGTCCCTACGTGCTGCATCGACATCCAGACATCTGGGACAACCCCGAGGGATTCGATCCCGATCGATTCGCTCCGGATCGACCCGCACCGCCTCGCGGCGCGTACATGCCCTTCATCGTCGGTCCCCGCAAATGCATCGGCGAGCACTTCGCTATGAGTGAGGCTGTCATCGTCTTGGCCACCCTGCTCGGTCGCTTTCGACTCGACCTGGTTCCCGGTCACAAGGTCGAGCCCGATCCGAGCATCACCTTGCGCCCCAAAAACGGCATCATGGTGAAGGTCCTGGAACGCAACTAGATCGGCGGCCTCGCCGCTGCGCGACCTCTAGGGCCAACGCTCTAGGGCCGATAGAAGTCGCGCAATCGCAGCTCGATGCCCTCTTGCCCGGCCAGCGCCTTGGCTAGGGTGTCGAGCTCACTGCCGCGATAGTGATAGGGCACGAGGATGGCGGGTCGGAAGGCCTTGACGCACTCGGCGGCCTCTTCCGGCGGCATGGTGTAGGGCAAGTTCATGCACACCAGCGCCAGATCCACATCCCGCAGGGCGCGCATCTCCGGGGTGCACTCGGTGTCTCCGGAGATGTAGAGCTTGGTGTCGCCGATGGCGAGCAGGTAGCCGTTGCCGCGGCCCTTGTCGTGATAGAGCTGGCCGGCTTCAGGCCCGCGCTTGAGGTTGTACATAGGAACCGCCGTGATGCCGATGCCAAGTGCCTCGCGCTGCTCGCCATTGCCCAGGGCGATCATGTCGGGCACGCGCTTGGCGGCCGCCGCCGGTCCGATGATGATCGTTCCGCTCTTGCGGGCCTCGTCGATAGCCGCGACATCCAGATGATCGGGATGAATGTCGGTGATGAGGATAAGGTCAGCCTTGGGAATCCTGTCGGCAGGCGCCTTGCTCCATGGATCGACGAGCACGATCTTGTCGGCCAGGGCCAGCGCCAGGGTGGCGTGCCAGATGGGCACGAGCTGTAGCTCGCCCATCGTCGTGGCGATGACATCCGTGGCTGTGCTCAGCGCTGCTCTCGGCGTAGCCTTCATCGAAGGATCCGTCGAGCCTGGATCGTGTGTTGGCGTTGGCTTGGACTCGCTGGCCGGCATCGCCTTGTCGCTTGGCGGCGCCGACCCGCATGCTGAAACCACAGAGAGTGACGCCCCCACAAGGAGTGCTGCCCCCACAAAGAGTGCTGAACCCAGACTGGCGATCCTGTACATGCGGCCACCTTACTCGCTGCTGATGACCAGAGGAAAGCGCCGAGGGCGCGCGCAATGCGCAGACACGGAAGGGCCTGCCGTCGACCAGCGCTATCGGCAAGCCAGGAGGGTCGTGGTAGCGTGCCTGGGTGTGGAGGAAAGCGCACAGCACCGCGAGCACCAACGGATGGCTGTGCCTGCTCCTGTGTGTGGCTGCAAGCGCTAGCTCGATTCACTGCTCACGTACACGAGAAAAAGCTCGGACTCACAGCGTGCTCTACGACGTCCTGGTGGCGAGCGAGGATGCCGTGAGCGCCTCCAATGCCTTGCGCGCAGCGCCGATAAAGAGCTGCCTGGATCTCGGTGAGGCCCTGAGCGCGCTGGCCAGCCGCGATGGCAAGCAGCCCTTTCGCTCGCAAGAAACCAGAGCGCTGATCGAGGAAAGCTTGCAGGCGGCTCGCGCCAGCTGTGCTGCCAAGCAAGCACTGCAACATCTAAGCGCGCTGCCAGCCAAAGGCTCATCACAGCAAGAAGTCCTGCATGTAGCTCGTTCCTTGGTGTGCGCAGACCCGCGGGAAGCCCTCGAGCAACTGCAAGAGGCACCAGCGAGCGCCCTTGTGCGCAGGCGCCGTGCCCAGCTGCTAAGCGAATTGGGCCAAAGCGATCGAGCTCTCAGCGAGCTCATCGACTCGCTGGCCGATGAAGACGACGAGCAAGAGCGCGCGCACGCCGCACGCCTGGCCCTAATCGCGGGACAAGCCGCTCTGGCTCTCTCGCTTGCCGAAGGCAGTCCGTCTCTGCTGGTTAGGCGCGAAAAGAGCGCCGCGCTTGCTGCCCTGGGACGTGACGAGCAAGTCATCGCCGAGCTCGTCGCCTGCCCTCTTGATCAGCGCGCCGAGCTCGCGCTCTATGTCGTGCAGCATGCCCTGCATTGGCAAGCGCTTGCTTCTGCACCGGGCGCACCGCCAGAGCTTTTGCTCGCCCTGGCCAGAGAAAAGACCGGCGAGCTCGATGATAAGGGCGCCGCTCTCCTCGAGAGCGCGTCGCAGCGCTCGCCTGAGGATGCCGACATCTTGCTCGAACTCGCGGCCGTGCAAGAAGCCATCGGCCGACGAAGCGACGCGATCCTCAGCCTCGATCGCGCCGCCCTCTTGGCTCCGCAAAATGAGCACGCGCAACTCGCTCCGATACGACTCTTGGTCGAGAGTAACGAGCCTAGGCTTGCTCTGCAGCGCTGCCTGGAGCGCGCTCGTCAGGGCCGGAAGAAGGGCTCAGCCGAGGAGCTGCGCATGGCATCGCTGGCCTGCAAGTACGCTCAGTCGATGGCCCTTGCCAGTGCGCTAGCCAACGAGGCGCTCCTCGCGCGTCCAGGCGACGGTCGCCTGCACTCTGAGCTAGCCATGCGCCTACAGGAAGAAGGACAGATCGAGCAAGCCGCGCAGTCCTTGGCCGAGCTCTTGGTGTGTGGAGCCCATGGCCATCCATGGCATCGGCACGAGATCAGCGCACGTCTGGCCGCCCTTGTCGACGCCAACACCATGCAGGCACTGGTTGCGGCCCTGCCCTGTCCACATGTCGACGACGAAGACCTGCAGCAGTATCTAGCTGCGCCTCATCAAGCCGAGCCCTAGCGTCGCGACCCGACCAGCGCGCCACGACCAGCGCTACTGAATGATCAGCTCGTAGGGGCCGCTTGGCGTCCCCGTCGTGCCGAAGGGATAGACGCGCAAGAGGTAGAGCGTGGACTCGTCGACCACCTTGTCGATCACTTCCTGATCGGTGACACTGGCCGAGGTAGCAATGAGATCACCCGCCGTGCCCGTGGGCGAAACTTTGAACAACTTCATGTCCAGGTCGATCGTCGCGTGGGTGAAGTTGGCGGTGATCTTTATGGATTGCCCCATGTTGCGCTCAAAGGCGAACCAATCTTCGCGGCAAGGGCAGATGGCCAGGTTGTAGGTTCCGGCGGCCACCAGCGGCACATTGACGTCAAAATCGTTTGGCTCGAACGCGTCGTCGACGCACTGATTGCATTCGACGTCGCAGTTGTCGATAAAGCCGTCACAGTTGTCGTCGATCTCGTTGGCGCACTGCTCCGGGCCGTCACACTGCTCCGGCGAAGAGCCAGAGCAGGTCGGATTGGATGGAGCCGGGGCGGTAGCGTCGCGAGTCACGACCACCTCGATAGGCTCCGAGAGCAAGCCATCGCCAATGGTGTAGACGGTGAGCGCGGTTGGCTCTCCGCTCTTGAGACCGACGTCGCCACAAAAACTTCCGCCGGGCAGCACCGAGGTGATGCTGGTGCCGTCGCTTCCGCCCTGTACCACCACTCGCTTGCCCGTGCTGGTGCCGCGGATGGCGATGGTTGCGTTGGGGGTGCTCTCCGGAATGGTTTCCAGAATGGGCGGGGCCAGAATTTCTTCGACGCCAGCGTCTTTTCCCGTCCCGCCCGGCTGCACCTTGTCAGCCTTGCAAGCGAGTGCGCTAAACGACAACACGGCGAGCCCCGCGCGAATAAGATGGCCCCTCACAGAACTCCAGAGTAACACGGACTCGCGGCCTGGTGCTCCGCTTTGGGCCGCCGAGAGTGCGAACGATTGTTAGCACTTTGCCCGGGTTGGGAAGGCCGACATGTACGATCGAGAGCGTTGCAACCAAAGTCACTATCAGCCGCACGGGCGGCTCGGCCACTATGAGAGCTGGTTTCAGCGCGCCAACCACCCAACGCGGCCCCTGACCTTCTGGATTCGC
>JAHEAK010000323.1 GCA_024642805.1 Kofleriaceae bacterium
CGCATCTGGCTGTACGTGCACGTGCCGCTCTCGCTGGCTTGCGTGCTGGCGGTCACCGCCCACGTGTTCTGGGTTCTCTACTATCGTGGGATCATGCGATGAAGAACGACAAGCCTTCAGGCCCGCCGACGCTACAGGCTCGACTCGGCATTGCGCACTACTTGCCCAAGCTGTGGAAGATCAATCTGACGGTGGTCTCGCTTACGGCTGGCGCCTTGTTGGTGTGGCCTGTCCTCGACACGGGTCACTCACGTCGGGGGAGCTGGAGTGGCGGACCGGTAACCAATCATCACCGACTGCTCGAACAAACCTGCAGCAGCTGCCACCCCGTGGCGTTTTCCGCCGTACCTGACCAGTCGTGCACGGAATGCCATGAGGTGCGCGCTCACGCCGACACCGTGGCTCCCATCGTTAAGAAGCACCCAGAGCTGGGAGAGCGCTGTGTCAACTGCCACAAGGAGCACCACGATGAGGAGAGCCTGATACCAACACGCTCCATCCTGTGCACCGAGTGCCACAACCGCATCAACGAGCTGAGCCCCGAGACCGACCAACCCAACTTCAATAGCTTCCTGCAGCACCCCGAGTTTTCAGTGCAGGTGTGGATGGGCGAGCCACCGGAGTTGAGAAAGGTGCAGCTGGGAGAGCCAGGACTTCGCTCGGTCACGCAACTCAAATTCAGCCACGCCAGGCACCTCACCCTGGCAGACAACCCATTGCAGTGCGCCAACTGCCATGAGTTTGGCGATCACCTCGTCAAGCCAGTCACCTTCCTCGAGCACTGCGAGAGCTGCCACGATCTCAAGTTCGACGAGACTCCCGACTCGCCTACCATTCCGCACCGGGCCGCAGACCACGTCTACGACTTCGTTCGCTGGGAGGTCACTCGGCAACGCGTGATCCTAGGAGACAAGGCGGCACTGAACAAGGCCGCCATTGCCAGCGAGAGTCGAGATGCCGAGGCCGCCCTCTTTACACAAGGGGGCGAGTGCGTGCGTTGCCACGATGTGCACGAGGTCGCCGACGCCGACGACAATCAGAGCAGTTTCCGCATCGAGCCCCCTGCCCCAACCTCGTCGATGAGCTCAGCGGTCTTCGATCACCAAGGGCATCGATTCACCCCCTGCGAGCAGTGCCACCAGGGCATCCGCGACTCCCTCAGCGCTGGCGACTTGCTCTTGCCAAGCATCTCGGTGTGCCGTGACTGTCACGCCGACCCAGGAACTCCTGGCAAGACCGACTCCCACTGCCTGCAGTGCCACAACTATCATCAATTGGCCCACTAGATGGGCCATCCGGACGCTGGAGCCATCGTCCCCGAGGCATCCGGGAACTAGAGTCATTGCATGCGAAGCATTCGGGACTTACGCGCGGGGACACACATCAAGATCTTCGCAGGAGAGTCTCCGGCCGCTGAGCTCCTGGTCGATGGCCTTCTCAGAGAGGCCCCCGAGGACAGCAAGCTTGGCGTGAGCTATCGTTTCATCGAGCAGTCGCGCGTGTGGGTCGTCGACTACCCGCATGCGGTTGAACTCGAGGGCAGCGTCTACCTCGTCGATCTGCGGGCATGCTTGTTGGTGAACGACTAGCGACCAGCCGAGGGCCAGCCATGCGTCGCCCGTTGGTGGCCCACACTCGAGCGCCCCCCCCCCCAGCGCCAACAAGCGCCAACAAGAAGGGCCGGCCTCCGCTTGGAGACCGGCCCTCTGGCATCTATCGCTATTTGGACTGGCCCTTAGAAGATGGCCGCGTCACAGAAAGTGACGGACTCTTCGATACCACCAACATCCGCTGCGCCTTCATGGTGAAAGTACCAGCGCTGATTGATGGGATCGACGGTGAATCCACACATGTCATTGACCGGATTGCCACCTGGCAGCGTGACGAAGATTTGGTCTGCTGCCCCCGAACCGATCACGTGCCGCATGATGTTTGGGCTGCCGACCTGCCTGTAGAGAATGGAGAAATCCACACCATCAAACTCGGCGATGCCGCCAGATGCCCAGGTCTCGCACTGCTGCGGGGTAATGACGCCGCCTGGACGAGCACCAAGGTCCGTGACCGAGCCGCTGAACATGTCGATATGGAAAAAATTCGTCGTCGTCATCAGAATGACGAAGTCGGGGCCGGTGTAGAAGCCGTTGTCATTGCCGCTCGAGACGGTAATGCTCTGACTGAGGGGGAACGAGCTAACCACGCCCGCCCCCAGGTTGGCAGGGTTGTACTCAACAATCGAATCGAAGGTGAATGGGAACGCGGAAGCGAAGCTAAAGTGCGTCGCGCCAGCGCTGGTCGACATCGAGAAGAGTTGACTACCACCCCAAGGCGCAAAGTTGGCGTCCATGGGCGCGCCGGGCAGCTCGGTAAAACCACCGACGAGCTCACTATCGAAGTGACCAGTGCCGAGATCGTGGTTCACGAAGACGTCGCCGCTGGCGATCGCGATTCCCCCGCGGTCGTCGCCAAAGCCTGTCTGTGTGAAGTCCAGAAGCGTGCAGTTGTTTAAGGTCAGGTCGCCCACCGTGCCGATGAATCCGACAGGTGGTGCGAAGTTGCAGGCGAAGCCGGTGCTGGTGATTTCCCCTGCTTCCAGGCTGCTATTGCCATTGCTATCGACGCCTGCCTCAATGCGGGTGCCGCCATCGCTACAGTTGACGCCTGCGGGTTCTGCGGTCAGGAGGACCAGACTGGTAAGCCCGTCGTTGCCAGGTGCACCGTTGGAGCCATCAGCGCCATTACAGAGCACCGCGGTGTCGGCGATTTCGCCAGCCTCGAGGGAGCCGTTGCGATTGGCGTCGATGCCAGAGTCGACCTGCACACCGGTGGCCGCCCCACAGACGCCACCACCAGCGATGGCGGTCTGATTGACCAGAGCCTCAAAGCCATCGTTGCCATCCGTGCCGTCGGCGCCGTCACACACCACGGCCGAGGTGGAAATCTCGCCAGCTTGAAGCGCACCGTCGTTGTTGAGGTCCAGGCCCATGTCCAGCCGGGTTCCGGCCAGGGCTCCGCAGGCGCCGCCAGCGGCAATGCCCGACGAGAAGACGAGCGATTGAAGACCGTTGCAGGCAAAGCTCGTGCTGGTCACTTCGCCAGCATCAAGGACGCCATCGTTGTTGGTATCGCTACCGGCCTCGATTCGTGAACCACCGGCTATGCAGTCGACGCCAGCGGCTTCCGCGGAGACCGCCACGAGCGAGCCTAGGCCGTCGATCCCGCCGGCTCCGTTACACACAAAGGAGGTGTTGTCGATTTCGCCTGCATCGAGAACGCCATCAGCGCTGACGTCGAGGCCTTGATCGATTCGCTGGCCGCCGTCCGCGCAGTTGACGCCACCCGCTTCCGCTGTGACTACCACCAGGGTCTGCAGGCCATCGATGCCATCGACGCCATTGCAGATGAAGCTCGTGCCATCGATTTCGCCAGCGTCGAGAACGCCGTCAGCGCTGTCGTCGACACCGTGGTCGAGGCGAGCGCCACCAGCAACACAGTTCACGCCTGCTGGTTCCGCGCTGGTTGCCACCAAGGTCGTGAGACCAGAGGGACCGTCGCAGACAAAGGCCGTGCCGTCGATTTCGCCGGCATCGAGAACACCATCCGCGTTGTCGTCAATGCCGTAGTCGACACGCTGTCCACCGGTCGGGCAGTTGCCACCAGGTGGTTCCGCGCTGGTGTCGACCAGGGTGATGAAACCCTCGCCGTCGGAGCCGTCGGCACCACCGGCACCGTCCGAGCCGGCACAGGTGAAGACCGTTTCCTTGACCTCCTCGGCCTCCAGGATGCCGTTTGCGTTTGCATCGGGACCGATGTCGATGCGAGTTCCGCCATTGACGCAGTTGTCGCCTGCCGGCTCGGCGCTCGTCGAGATGATGGAGTTGATTCCGTTCTCGCCTGCAACCTTGTCGTCACCGCAACCTGCCAGCGCCACCACACTCATCATCGTAGCCAGTTTGATAAATCGTTTCATAATACTTCTGATTCCCTGTTGGGGTTAGCTTTGAAATTCTCGTGGATGCGGGGTGCTAGTTAATGACGATGTTGTCGAACTGGTACCACTGGCAAAAGTTGAAGGTATTGACCACAAAGTCAATACGGACAGTTTGCCCGACGAAGGCCGATACATCCGCCGTGAAGGTGGCCAGCGCCGGCGTCGTGAACGGCAAGGGGTCGGCTGCCTGAAACACGGTCGCAACGATCGAATCGTCTGCGGGGTTTCGAACTCGCACCACGATCTCCTGGCCATCGGACTGCGGGACCGTCTCGGCAGCCCAACCGCCACTTACGTTCTCGTAACGCATATCAAAGGACAGGGTCGTCGTCCCCGGCAGAATGTCCACATCCTGGAACATCCGCATGTTTCCGGGCTGGGCTGCAAAGAGCACCGCACTCTGCGTCCCTTCCGAACTGTTGTAGGTGAATTGGGGCGTCGGCCCGAGACCACCACACCAATTCACGGTCTCGTCCACGCCGTCGAAGGAGTCGAACAAGGTGTCAAACTCATTGATGGTGACACCGTCACCAACGATGACATGCGCGTTATTAGGGTTGGGACTGCCAAATGAAAACTGGTCGATCGTCCAGCCACCGAAGTCACCAGACTCGAAGCTGCCGTTGACCAAGAGGTTGGGGGCAATGACGCCGCCGTTGCATGCAAACTGCGTGCTGGTGATTTCTCCAGCTTCAAGCGCCCCGCTAAGATCAGTGTCGAGTCCCGAGTCAACGCGCGTGCCGCCCTCGGCACAGTTGGCGCCGGCCGGCTCGGCAGTGAGAAGGACACGGCCTGTTGCGCCATCGAGACCAGGAGCTCCGTTGGCACCGTTGAGACCGTTGCACAGGTTGTTGCTGGCGCTCACCTCCCCGGCGTCCAGCGCCCCGCTTCGGTCAAGGTCTAGACCAGAGTCGACCTGCACACCGGAAGCCGCGCCGCACACACCGCCAGCGGCAATGGCCGTCTGCCTGACGAGAACGTCGAAGCCGTCAGCACCGTTGGCCCCTGGGGCACCGCCACAGGCAAGCGCTGAGGTCGTGACCTCACCAGCCTGCAGAGCGCCGTCGTTGTTGCTGTCGAGACCGATGTCGACCTGGTTGCCCGCTCCGGTGCCGCAGGCTCCCCCTGCTGCCACGGCAGAGGTGAAGACCAGGCTTCGCAGGCCGTTGCAAGCAAAGCTCGTCGCTGTTACTTCGCCGGCATCGAGCACACCATCGTCGCTGGTATCCGTGCCGCTGCGGATGCGCGCGCCACCAGTGACGCAGTTGGCGCCAGCCGCTTCCGCGCTGACGAGGACCAGGGTGTCAAAGCCATTGGCGCCAGCGGCGGCGTTACACACAAAGCTAGTGCTGTCGATTTCGGCGGCATCAAGGACGCCATCGGCACTATCGTCGAAGCCCTGATCGACTCGCTGGCCACCGCCAACGCAGTTCACACCAGCAGCTTCCGACGTCGTTGTCACGAGAGCGACCAGGCCGGTGATTCCGCTTACGCCATTGCACACGAAAAAGGTACCGTCAATTTCGCCGGGATCCAGTATGCCATCATGAGTATCGTCGACGCCGTGATCGAGGCGAGTGCCACCCGAGGCGCAGTTGACGCCAGCTGCCTCGGCAGAGCTGGCAATCAGGGTGTCGCCACCAGTCGCGCCATTGCAGATGAAGGTCGTGTCATCGAGCTCGGCGGCTTCGAGAAGGCCGTTGCCGTTGTCGTCGATGCCAACGTCGACGCGCTGGCCACCATCTGCACAGTTTCCGCCAGCAGGTTCGTCGGTGGTTAGGACGAGAGTCTGAAATGCATCGCCATCGGAACCATCGGCTCCATCGGATCCATCCGGCTCGTTGCAGGCGTATTGCGTGCTCTCGACTTCATCGGCGTCCAATACCCCGTTGGCATTGCTATCTGGCCCAAAGTCGAGACGAGTGCCGCCGTTCTCACAGTTGTCGCCAGCGGGTTCCGACGTGCTTGCAATCAGCGAGTCGGTTCCGTTATCTCCGGCAACTGGATTGCTGGCACAACTTGAAAGCGCAGCGCCCATAGCTGTCGCTAGTACAAATAGGTTTTTCATTACGCCCCCCCCGGGGATACAGCAAATTTGGTCGAAAAATTCTCGACGGCCACATCATGCTCTCAAGCATTCACTCATCGCAAGGAAAGCAGTGGGCGAAAGTGAAAGTCGTCTGCGGGCACTGTGCTCCTTCATTCAACACGGCTCTGCCGATGCCATGTGTCGTTCATAAAGCGAGCACTCCGAAAC